>JAIOPF010000186.1 GCA_021414045.1 Deltaproteobacteria bacterium
GGACAGTATTTTGGCGTCTATCCCATCAAAGTGAATCAGATGCGTGAAGTCGTCGAAGAAATCCTCGACGCCGGCGCCCCTTACCATTACGGCCTGGAGGCCGGCAGCAAGGGCGAGTTATTGACCGTTCTGGCGCTCAACACCGATCCCCAAGCCCTGACGATCTGCAACGGCTACAAGGACGAGCCCTACATGCGCCTCGCGCTGCTCGGCCGCAAGCTCGACCGCAAGATCATCGTGGTCATCGAGAAGATTTCCGAACTGCCCCAGCTGCTCCGCGTCGCCGAGGAGATGAACGTCGAGCCCTACATCGGTCTGCGCGCCAAGCTCACGACCAAGGGCACCGGCCGCTGGGAGCACAGCGGCGGCGATTTCGCGAAATTCGGCCTCACCATCCCCGAGATCATGCAGGCGGTGAGCATCCTGAAAGAGGCGAAGAAAGAGCACTGTCTCAAGCTCTTTCATTTTCACGTCGGCAGCCAGATCACCGATATCCGCACCGTGAAAGAATCGGTCAAGGAAGGCGCCCGCATCTTAGCGAAGCTTTGCAAGATGGGCTTCAACATCGAGCACTTCGACGTCGGCGGCGGATTGGGCGTGGATTACGACGGATCTCAGACCACTGGCGAATCCTCCATGAATTACACCCTCGAGGAATACGTCTCCGACGTCGTCTACAACTTGCAGCAGATCTGCCAGGAAGAAGAAGTCCAAGAGCCCCACATCACCAGCGAATCCGGGCGCGCCATCGTCGCGCACCACTCCTGCATCATCATGTCGGTGTTCGGGCACATCGAGATCGGCAGCAATCCCATCCTGCCCAACGGCAAGGACGAGCCCCAAGTCGTGCAGGAAATGCGCGAGATCGTCAGCGGCCTCAACCGCAAGAATTTCCTCGCGACCTACCACGACGCCTCTTCCAAAAAGGAAGAGGCCCTGTCGATGTTCAAGCTAGGCCTTCTCGATCTCGAGGACCGAGCCAAGGTCGAGACGCTGCACTGGCAGCTCTGCCGCGAGATCATCAAGATCCAAGAAAAGCTACGGCGCATCCCGGAAGACACGGCCCGCTTGGGCGACCTGCTGGCCGACCAATACCTGGCCAACTTCAGCCTCTTCCAGACGGCCCCCGATCATTGGGCCTTCGACCAGCTCTTTCCGATCGCGCCGGTGCACCGCCTCGACGAGGCGCCCGTCTGCGAAACCACCATCGTCGACATCACCTGCGACAGCGACGGCAAGATCGACCGCTTCATCGACCCCATCGTCGACAGCCGCGACACGCTTTCCCTGCACCCGCTTAAAGAAGGCGAGCCCTATTTCATCGGCATGTTCCTGCTCGGCGGCTATCAAGACATCATGGGCGACATGCACAACCTTTTCGGCCGCGTGAACGAAGTGCACGTTTTCTGCGACGACGAGGATCCGGAAGATTATTATCTCGAGGAAGTCATCCCGGGAGACCGGGTGAAAGACGTGCTCTCGCGCGTTCAATACTCGCCTTCCGAGCTGCTCAAGACGGTCAAGACGGCGATAGACCAGCAGGTTCGCAAGGGCGCCGTGAAGCCCAAAGAAGGCGTGAGCCTCATCGATTTCTACGAAGAAACGATCAACGGCTACACCTACCTGCGCTCCACCCCTCCCGTCACCAGCGGTAACGGCGGCGCTTAAGCCGCGGCTGGCCCCAGAATTCCCGGCGTTTTTTCCGATTCTTTGGGCAAGAACATCGCCTTCATCAGCCAAGACACCCCCAAGCCCCCAGCGACATCCAAGACGTAATGCTGCTTCATGAAGAGGACGGAAGCGCAGATGATCGCGGCGAGCAGGTAATACAAGGGAACCAAGCGCGGCCGGGCGCGGCGAATAATGAGCGCGCTGATCACGGCCAAGGCGACGTGCAGCGAGGGAAAGCAGTTATAAGGGGCGTCCACCCAGTAAAAAAATCTCAGAATATTCGTGAAAAAATCGTAAGGCGGGTGCAACTCCACGCGAAGCTGGTATTTCACCGGATACAGCAGAAAACATGCGAAGCAAAAGATCCCGGCCACGGCGAAGGCCTTGGCCCCCGCTTTGATCGTCGCATAATCGTCCCAACACAAGAAGAAGGCCGAGACGGGAAGGAAATAGACGATGGAATAGAAGGGAACAAAATATTTGACGAAGGGAATTTGGCTATCCAGCCCCATCGCCAAATCATGGCTCATCCCGACTTTGAGTGAATAAGCGTTGATGGCAAGATAACCCACGATATGCAGAGCCAAGTTGCCGAACAACATGGCGAATTTTTTCACCGCGAGCGACGGTTTCATTCCTGACTCAAACCCCAGCCGTATTCCGCGGCGACTTGGGGAAGCAGCAAGCCGCTGCTCGCTCCCGAGCGAACGATCAGGCCATGCTCCCCGACGCGGATTTCCTCCACACCGGCGATTAACCGAGGAATCGAGAGGACGCTGATCTCGATATCGATCCCCGCCAATTCTTCCGCCCGCACCGATGAAAAGCGGAAATCCTGGGTCGCCGCGGCCACCGCCATTTCCTGGACGGTCAAATATAAAGGGGCCGGCGAGAGCACCCTGCCGATGCAACCCCTCAATTCATTACCGCGATGCAGGCTAACGAAGGCGCCTCCCCCAATTTTCAAGCCAGGCTCGGAAGGCTCCGCAAAACCCACGGAAGGGTCGCTCAGGCGAGCCTCGATGGCGCCTCGAGCCAACCTCAGCAGTTCGCGTCTTTCCTCGATCTTCAGCATTTCCCTCCTTTCGACAATTCCAGGCCTTCAGGTTAACTCTTTTTTCTTGTTTCGGTAAGAATCTCTTTCCTGTTATAAATTGGGCATGGGTTCCCTAGATGGCAAAAAAATTCTCCTCGGCGTCTGCGGCGGTATCGCGGCCTATAAGGCCTGCGAACTGGTGCGAAGGCTCTCGGAACGCGGCGCCGACGTCCATGTCATACTGACTCCCTCGGCCCAACAATTCGTCACGGCCTTGAGCTTTCAGGCCCTTTCGCAAAATCCGGTGCACACCGACCTCTTCAACCTGACCGAAGAATCCGAGATGGGACACATCAAGCTAGCCGACGAAGCCGACCTCCTCGTCATCGCCCCGGCCACCGCCGACGTCCTGGCCAAGATGGCCCACGGCATGGCCAACGACTTGCTGACGACGGTGGTCCTCGTCACCAAAGCGCCGATCTTTTTCGCCCCTTCCATGAACGTCAACATGTGGGAAAAGGAAATCGTCCAAGAGAACGTCAAGACCCTACAAAAGCGCGGCTATCGCATGGTCGAACCCACCGCCGGCTACTTGGCCTGCGGCTGGGAAGGCAAAGGCCGTCTCGCCGAGCCCGAGACCATCGTGGAGGCCATCGAGCAGCGCTTAAAAGCCGGTGCTCCCGGCAAAAAAAAAAGCCTCGAAGGCCTTAAAGTCCTGATCAACGCCGGACCCACCCGCGAATACCTCGATCCCGTCCGTTTCATCAGCAATCCCAGCAGCGGCAAAATGGGCTTCGCCTTGGCCGAAGCGGCTCAGAAGCGCGGCGCAAAAGTGACTCTGGTGGCCGGCCCCGTCGCCCTCCCCACTCCCACGGGGGTCCGTCGGCTCGATGTCGGATCGGCGGAAGAAATGCTGCAGGCCTGCCAAAAGCCCTTCGGAACTCAAGCCCACCGTCGATATCTTGAAGACGCTGGCTCATTCCAAGGCGAAGGGCCAGGTCGTCGTCGGTTTCGCCGCTGAAACTCGGGACCTGCTCGAGCACGCGGGAGAAAAGCTAAAAAAGAAGAACCTCGACCTCATCGTGGCCAACGACGTCTCGCAACAGGACATCGGTTTCGCCAGCGAGGATAACCGGGTCACCCTCCTCGACCGCCGCGGCAAGAGAACTCCGCTGGAAAAAATGCCCAAGCCGCGGCTGGCCGAGCGCATCCTCGACGCCGTCGAGAAGCTACTTCCTTCCAAATAAACCAAGCCCAATAGCCAAAAAAAAGCCCCTCTTGGCGAGGGGCTTTTCAGAAATCTTGCCGCGGCTATTCTTTTAAGATGGTGAAGCCTTGAATGAATTGCTTGATGAAGGTCTCGTCGAGATCGAGACTTGTACCGCTGACCTTGACCGCCGCAACGCTGATATTCTTCGCGTCCGGAAGATTGCTCAGCATCTTTTTGAGATCAATAGCGAAGGTATAATCCGATTCGGCGATGAAAACCATGTGGCCCTGAAGCGACTCTTTCAGTTGGGAAGCCGTGAGCGCGTCGCTCAATTGATGCGGGAAGGCATCGCCCTCTCCTGTGACCAGACCCTGCTTGACCTTGAAATTGGCCACGGCTTGGACGACCGAGGTAAGGGCCGAATCGATGAAGGGCCCAGCCGCACTGGCATCGGCGCCGCTCTTCAGGCTGAGGAATTTAGCGTCCGCATTGAGATCGGCGGCCAGGGAGTTCAAATCCACCAGGCCGGCGGCAGAACTTAGCCCGATGTCGTAATGAGAGAATACCTTGGAAACCGCGCGGGCGGCGGTGACGTAGAAATCCGCGGCGGAAGCATCGGTGAAGTTGACCTTCGTCGTTTCCGCGGGCTTATTGTAGAAGGCGCCTGGGATCTCTCCCAAAAACTCCGGATCACGAGCCATGGCTTTGGCGAAGACGTGCATATCGCCGAGATTATTATCGATGAACTCGAATAACTTTCCGACCACGTCGTTGGGATTGTGGCCCGCATCCAGTTGTTTCCTGAAATAATGCAAGGCCGCGTTCCAGCCGTTTAGCCCGCCAAAAAGATCACTGATCGTGGTATCCAAGCTGTCCAGATTGCCAGAGGGTCCGAAGAGCGAGATGGCGGAAATTTTCTTCAATAGGAGAAACTCGGCCTCGGGGCTCTCGAAAGACAGGGCGACTCGCGAAAGGAAACCTACCATCGCCGCCTGGGTATCCGGCTTGTCGGGGTTGGCCTTGACGCTGTCATTGAAAGCGCAGCTGGCTTTTCCGTTGGCGGCCTTGAAATCGCCGCTCTTAAAAGGGGTCAAAAAGTCTCCCGAACCTTCACAACCATCGACCAAAGTCTTTTCCGCCTCATCGGTGGACGTAGCCACCTGAGCGGGAGCTTCTTGCGGGTTGGTCGCCTCCGGCGCGCCGGTTTTTTCATTCTTGCTGCAACCCGTGTAAGCCACGGACGTGAACAAGAGCACCAGCAACAAGCCTTTAAAGTTTTTCATGAAAGCGTCCTTTCGTTGGTTGGAATGCCCCTAGATTTACCGTCTCTAGGGGGATTATCGGCTGAAACCCACAGCGAAGTTGCCGACAGTAGATGATAAATATCATTAATAAATTCAATTAGTTGCTATATCGCATCCGTAATGACGGGTAGGTCCACGGGTTTATAGATCCCCTCTTTCAACTGGGACTTGATCTCGCTCACCAAGCCCTTGGCCTGCGGCAAACTGATCAACCCTCGCCGCGTATAGCTGCGCAGGTCTTTCACCATCTCCTTGGCGTAGAGCAATTTCAGTTGCCCGGCCGGATCCGCGCGCAGGACCCGGGCCTTCTCGGGACCCTGCAGGAACTCGATCAAGACCTCATGGCAGAGCCCTTGGTACTCCCGGACATCCCGGTCTTCCAATTCGTAATCGCTGCGTTTCGCCAGCAATTCGGCGGCTCCGCGCCATTTGTTCATGCGCTGGACCAGCATCAAGCTGTCGAAGATTTTTTTATTGGTCTTGAAGCTGAAAATAGTCCGCTTGAGGCTTTTCTCGAGGAAACGGTCGAGCTCGACGTATTCCCCCTCCCCCAGATCTTCCAGAGACTTCCAGACTTTGGGGTCCATCTTGAGATCGAAACGCATCTCCCAATAGGTATGCCGCAGCGTCAGGGTCTCGAAGGAACGAATGATCTTGTACGGAACGTAAAAATTATGCGCGACGGTGTCCACGGAGAGATGCCCCAAATAGCCGTAGATGAATGCCCGTTCGCGTTCGGTCTCGGCGCGGTCGAGCAGCGGAAGCGCCACGTCCCAGTGGTGGCAATGGTACAATTCACCCGCGTATTTCTTGCCGAAAATGATGTCGGCGGCGATGGTGCCGTAGAGAAAGGTCTCGGGAAATTTCTTCAATAATGAGCGGATGGGGGGCGCCAACACGGCGGCATTGGCCAGGGCATAAAGCGCGTAGCTGATATGAGCCCCGGGCCCCCAAGCAAAGGCCGATGCGGGCAAAAGAAAGTAGACAAGGGCCGCGAAAACGCCATAAAGAATCATGCCGACAGGTTAAAGCAAGGCTCATGAAAACGGAAGAACTCGCGCGAAAAAAATTGGAAGCCCTGTATTTGGCGGGAGAAAGGGAATTGCCATCCATCGCGGCCGGCTTCATTCCCGAAACTGTCATGGCAACCGCCATCGCCCCAATTCCAGAGCCGACGCGCATTCCTAAAAGCGAGACCATGGCGAGAAAACCCCTCAAACCCGCTCTCAATCCCGAAGCCGAACTCGAGGCGGTCCGCGCCGATATCGGTGATTGCAAGCGCTGCCGCCTCTGCGAACAGCGCAACAACATCGTCTTCGGAGTGGGCAACCCAAGGGCCGAGCTCATGTTCGTCGGCGAAGCTCCCGGGCGCGACGAAGACCTGAAGGGCGAACCCTTCGTCGGCCGCGCCGGACAGCTGCTCACCAAGATCATCGAAGCGAT
>JAIOPF010000187.1 GCA_021414045.1 Deltaproteobacteria bacterium
CTCGACGTCGATGATCTTCGTTTTCTTCTCTTGCAGCCGGACGACGGTGTTGATGACGGAGTTTTTGTTGGCGAGTCCCAGGGTCTCGATGCTCACGCCGTCGAAGGCCCCGAGTCGGCGCAAGTTGAGCTGGGACTGAAAGATGTTCGCGGCTGAGAATTCCGAACCTTCCTTGAAACGGAGGTTCCGGCGTAGGGTTTTTTCCTTGGTCAGGGCGTTTCCGACGAAGAGCACCCTTCCGATAGTCACGTGAGTGCCCAGGTCGACGTCGAGACGGAGGTCCCAAAGGTTGCCCTGGGTATTCACCGCCTGCTTGTCGATGCGGGCATAGGGGTAACCGTGATTCGAGAGATTGAGCAGAATGTATTGTATGTCCTCGTCGAGGCGTTCCGGGCTATAAGGTTCGCCAGGCCGGCAACCGAGCTTTTCCCACGCTTCCTGTTTTCGCTCCGGCGGAAGCCCGTCAATATGCAGGTTTTGCACCCGTGCCCGGGCCTTTTCGTCGATGGTGACCGTGAGGATGATTCGGTCTCCGAATTGGTTGAAGCTACGGTCCCAGTTGGCGACCTTGGCGTCCAGCCAACCCTCCTTTTTATAATAACTTTCGATTTGCTTGAGATCTTCCTCGAATAAGGCTGGAAGATAATAGCCGTTGTCTCCGAGGGAGTCTTCCTTGGTTTGGATGATTTCCTTGAGTTTGCCGCTTTCCACGTCCTGATTGCCGACAAAATCGATGGTTTTGATGACCCGTTGCGGGCCCTCGAGGATCTTGAAAGTGACGAGATAATTTTCGGAATCGAGCTTTTCCCGCGAGACCTCCACCTTGACCTCTTCGTAGCCCCGCTCCTTGTAGAAACGGACCAGCTTGCTCTGTGAGGCTTGCATCTCGAAGTCGTCGAAATCGCCGTCCTCGAAGATGGTGATCTGCTTGCGCAGGGCTTTGTCGAAATAGTGGTCGTTGCCCTCGAAGGAGACGAAGACGCGCTTGCCCTGCTTGACGCCGACATCGATGTCGACCTTGCGCGTATCGTAATCGTAGGTTTCGCCGTCGAGCCGCACGCGGGCGCGGACGAACCCTTTATTGCGGTAAATATCCTTGATCTTTCCCAGGTCCTTCTTGAGTTGGCGGGGCTTGTAGTGGCTGAAGGTGAAGATGATGCTCCGAATGCGGCTGGGATCGAGCGTCGTGTTGCCGCGAATGTCGATGTCGCGCAAGCGGTAGGTCTTGCCCTTCTGGATCTTGATCTCGATCGTGACCTCTCGGTGCGTTTCGTCGTAATCCTCGATCGCCAAAACGCTAGTCCCAAAGTACCCCTCTTGTTCGTAGAGTCGGTCCAGTCGGTCGAGCTGCTCGGGCAACTTGGATTTGTCGTAAATTTGCCCGGGGATGAGGAAGAGGGTGCGGCGGACCTTGCCTTCGAGCAGCGGGTAATTGCCGTGGATGGTGACGTCCTTGATGAGAAAGCCCTCCAGTACTTGGAAAGTCAGGCGCACACTCCCGCCGTCGTGCTCGACCAGGACTTCGACGGTGACGAAGACTCCCCAATTGCGAAGGTTGTTGATCGCATTCTCGAGTTTTTCGCGCGTGAGGACTTCCCCGGGATCGACGCCCACGATGTCTTGGGCGACTTCCTCCTTGTAGACGTTCAGGCCTTGGAATCCGATGCCGAGGATGGTGCCCATCACTTCATCGTCGGGCGGTTGAAGGACGGCCTTTTTCTCGGAGACGAGGGGCGTCGCCGCCGGAAACGGCGTCGGGACCTGGGCGTGCAGCCATCTCGGCGCCGAAAGCAGCGCCGTCGCGCCAAGCAGTCCGATGAGGAGAACCTTCTTCAAAAGCTCCTCCAGCGCAGGGTGAAATCAAAATCGAAGGACCCGTCGCTCAATTGCGAGGACTTGAAGAGGACGTTGTCGAGTAGGAGGTATTCCGCCTGCACGCCTTGCAGTGGGTCGTCCACGCCCAAATCGGTCTTGAATTCGAGGGAAAGCCGCTCAGTGAGGCGCTTGCCGACGACGAGAGTCGTCACGCCCTGGCGGTCCGACCGCCGGCCGATATTTTCGTCCCCGGCCTCCAGCCGGAAAATGTCGAGCGAGGCCTTTTCCGCCAGAGGTTTTTGGAGGAAGCCGGCGATTTGCGAGGCGATCACCGTGCTGGCCAGGCTGGAGCTGCTCGTGCCGGGCGC
>JAIOPF010000020.1 GCA_021414045.1 Deltaproteobacteria bacterium
AAACCGAACGGTGAGACTTGGATGGGACGTGGGGTCAATATTCACGATACCCGCTCTTGCGGGGCTTTGACCAGCGACACAGGGGAGCCTCTCGCCGACAACGCCACGGGCATGGCCGAGGTCAAACGTCGCATCGATGCGGCGACGGGCGAATGGAAGGCAAATTTTCTCCGTCTCGCCCTTGAGAGTCGCCGAGCTCAGGATAATTATCTCAACAACTCCGCCTATCGTGCCCTGGTGAAGGAGATCGTCGATTATATCGGTAGCAAGCCAGGTGTTTACGTCATGGTGAGCCTGTGGCTCGATACGAGTTTCGACGACAAGGGGCTCCCTACCGCCAATACCAACGCGATTCTCGAGCAGCTAGCCAAGGATTTCTATAATTATGATTATGTCATGTTCGGCGTCAGCAATGAACCGCAGGAAAATTACGATGGAGCACAAGATGCCGATGTCTGGAACAAGATGAATGCCGCTGTTGCGACCATTCGTAAGGTCGAAGATTCCATGGGAGGCAATCACCATCTTGTTTCCGTTCAGGGCACTCGAGAATGGGCGCGTTACTTGGATTATTACCTGTCCCATCCCATTACCGCCGGAAATGGAACCAATATCATTTACGAGACTCACGTGTATAACGCGCCCGCTGACTTCAACGCTTTGTTCCTCAATTCGGGGAAAAGTATCCCGGTCGTCATCGGCGAATATGGCCCCATCAATGACCAGTTTCACAAGGCGAGCGTTCAAGACATGCAGACCCTGATGTCTCAAGCGAATGCAGCAAGCATTCCTTACCTGGCTTGGACATTCCACCATTATTGCCTCCCCAACCTCATTGCGGACAAGCTCGGGGCGACTTGGGATAAAAACACTGAGACGGATGGTCTCGGAATGGATCTGAATCCTACCGATTTTGGTCTTGCGGTCAAAGCTGATCTTAATGGAAAAAATAAGTAAGACGAAGGTTTGATTTTCGATTCCCAACTTCCGTCTTAACCTTCTTAACCTCGGTCGGTTATTTATGAGGTGCGAAGAAGGTAAATAAGAGATTCTATTTGAACGATCTCAAAACTCTCCCTAAAATTGCAACTGGGTAAGAGTTTCAGGAGATCGCTTGGCTAAGCCCAAATTTTGGGACAATTTGATTCCGCTGCGCGGTGGATTGTCCGGTCCTCAGCTCGCCGGATGGAACCCGGGTCCGGCGGCCCACCACGGCATGGGGTGCAAGCTCTTTAGTGACCAGAGCATTCCTGTCGGCGAGGGAATCTCGCTGGCGGCCGATGTCTATACCCCGCGCCGCCAAGGTAGGTACCCCGCCATCATTGGTTTTTCAGCATACAGCAAAGAGTTGCAAACGACCGGGGCGCCTACCGGCAACAATGAGACCGGCAGTCCCCCCATCTTCACCGACCGAGGCTATGCCCATGTTATCGTGACAAGGCGGGGAATGGGCCTATCCCAAGGCGAAGGTGGCGCCTTTTTCAACGACCAAGACGTCGAGGATCACGCCAAGGTCATTGCTTGGGCTGCGGAGCAGCCCTGGTGCGATGGTCAGGTCGTATTGTTTGGAACCTCCTATTTTGGCGTCGTCCAGCCCCAAGTGGCGATAAAACAGGTTGCGGCGCTTAAGGGATTTTTCACCATCGAGATGTGCACCGATTTTTTTAGGCACATCGTCATGTTCGGCGGGGCCCCGCAGGTCGACTTCTTGACGTTGTGGATGGGGGCCAACTTTACTCCAGCTCAGTTCAAGCTTCGAGTTAGCCCCTTTGCGCGCGCGTTGATGAGCCACGTGTTCAATTCTTTCCTAAAACGATGGTGGTGGCCCCAGCTCAAAAAACGCATGAATCGCCTCATGAAGAGTTTTCAGAAGAAAATGCCGGCCAAGCCCGTGCGAGAATTCCTTGCCGAGACTTTGCTCGACGGCAAGACTAGGGCGACGACTCCCATACCGCAAGGGCCCTCCGGCGCACTTGACCGTATCGAGATTCCTTTCGTTGTGGTCCAGAATCTCGGATATTTTAACCTCCATCAGTTCGGAGCCTACGACCTTTTCCAAAACGCGGCGACCGCGAAGGATCGCAAGTGGTTGATCCTTGGTCCGGCCGAATATGAACTGCCTTCTTATCACTGGCAGCTGGAGGCGCTGGCATTTTTTGACCACCTGCTTTACGGGGCCGAGAATGGATATCGACAACAAGCCCCCGTGCGCTACTGGACCGAGGGGGCTTCGGAATACCGCCATGCGACAGATTTTCCGGTTCCCGGGTCCGAGCCGCGGCGTTTCTACCTGGCCTCCGGCGGAAGCGACGCCGGCGTCCACCGCTTGACCTTCAATCGGGAAGAGAAGGGATCCAATCGTTGGGCGGCGGTCCCGCTAGGAGCGGTCGTCAACCCAGGCTTCGACGAAGTCGCCAACCAAGTATTGAGCTACGAGGTGACGATGGACGAGGATGTTGAATTCTCAGGACCGGTCACGGCCAGCCTGTGCTTTAGCTGCAATGAGATCGATTCCCATGTGGTGGCCCGCGTCGGCCGCATCGACCGCGCCGGCGCTTATCATATTCTTTCGTTAGGAACGATCCGACCCGCCTGCCGCAAGATCGACCCTCGGCGCAGTACGACGGTTGAGATCGCCATCGACATTGACGTGCCCGAGCCGCTTCGTCCTGGGGAAGAGGCGATATTAAAATTTAGCCTGACGCCTCAGCCCGTCTTACTGAGGGCAGGGGAGCGCTTGCGTTTCGACATTGCAAGCCGCACCGATCTCCTGCGGAGCGACCAAAGCCATGGTCATGCCCAATTTGACATGCAAGTCCCGCCGTATTTCTCGCGCAATACGATTCACTATGGTCCTGAGAGCTATCTGGATCTGTGCCGGGTTAAGAAAGGGTAAGTAAATAGGTAAGACGGAGGTATGATTTTCCACCGAAAAATGACCCTCGGCCACACCCGGCCATTCCTGGTTTCCGAGCGCAACCTGAGACGAGCCATCCTGTTCGCGCTGGTCAGTTTCGTAATTTGCCTCTACGGAATCCTGACTGACTTCGCGCCGCTGACCGGCATCGGCGCGGCCGGTATTTTCATCTCCCTCCTGTTCGTCTTTATTCTGGCCTTCTACCTGCCCCCCCTGCGTCGAACCTTGGACGACATGGTCACCGGCAACCGTTTCATCCATTGGGTCTACTCCCCCGAGTTTTGGGAGGGGCACCTTCGGCGGGAACGCCGGCGCAAGAAATTAGAAGTCGGGAAATATCTCGCCATTGGACTGATTCCTGGGACGATGCTGGGCCTGTTGGTTGGGGGGCTCGAATTGTGGAGCAAAAAACAGCCGCTCTCAACCTCGTTCTTTTATGGCGGCCTCGGAATACTGGCTCTGACTTTCTTATTCGGCATCGTTGGGCTCTTCGCCGACTTCTTCCGTTGGCTTCGCTTTCTCGAGCTCAAGCGGCTCGGTGGCCAAGTCCTCCTCGGTCCGAACGGACTTTATTACAGCGGCGATATCTTCAAGAGCCGCTGGCAACCGCGATATCTCGGCGTGGAGTGGGGGGAGAAGGACGGCTTGTCGCACCTGCTTTTCAAATTTGAGGTTCGGGTGAGGAACGGAACTTACATTGAAGAGGTTTTGATTCCGGTTCCGCCGGGAAAAGAAGTCGAAGGGCGAGCCGCGATGCAGCAGGTTTTACTTAGTTGGTGAGAAACGAGAAATAAGTAAGACGGAGGTATGATTATCGGTCGGGTGGCATTCTCCGTGTTCGAATATCGAACCTCCGTCTTAATCTAGTAGAACTTCTTTCGATCTACTCTTTACTGGCCCCATTCCCGGTTGACAGGCCGCATTTCACACCTCAAACTTATGTGTGAGCCTGAAGAAGGCGGGGTGGTGGGTCTTCTTGGGATAGCGCATTGATACTGGGCTCGTAATCGATGAGCTTATTTTCTTGTCAAGATGAGGTCTTTACCCTGCGTTAGAAGCCCACGCTTCGGTTTTGCGTCGGATGAGCGATCTGACGTAAGGAGGAGCTATGTTCTCAACCAGGGGTTTGATCAAGTTTTCGATTCTGGTTCTGATCTCGTGCCTGTCGGTAGGTTGTACTAAAAACGGAGACGTCTGCGATCCTAATGCAGCCTCGGGCCAAGCCAAGGCCTGTTCTGATGGCCTGATTTGCTGTCAGAGCAGCGGGACGCCGATCTGTAACACCGTCGAGGCCTGCGCTAATCAAGGCGGGGGCAACAATGAGTGTGCGGCCTTTTCGGAAAATCTTGGTAGTAGGAAGGATCTCGACAATAATACGGTCGTGGAAGGGATAGAATACGACGTCGAGGTGACTTGCGTCACGCCGACGAATGTTTGTTTCTATGACGGTAGGGACGACAATACCGGTTTGGTGCAGGATTTCCATGACCCAACCAAGATGGCCTTTCAGCTGGTGGATTCCTCCGCGGATTCGCTGGACGGCATGATCGCCCGAGGTGCGATTTGCGGTAACACCTTTTCATGGGAAGAGGATGCGAAATCTATTCCCCTGGATCGCGTCGAGGTCGGGCAATGGATTTTTCACGATGAAAAGAATTTTTCCTATCAATCGACCGTATACGACAGCGGTTGCAATCCCATCTATAAATGCATCGGCAACGGCCTTTTGGATTCCGAGGGCAACGCGGAAGATCCCCCGGATTGCAGCGAGGTTGATTTTGCCAGGGATTTTTCCTTCACCTCGGCTCTGCCCAAGGCTTGTCAACCCAGTGACGGAGGTTGCGCAGAGCTAGATGTCGCTGGCAATTGGTTTGAGTCGTATGTTTGTTCCAGTACCTTAGGACAATGTTGCGAACGCGTCGACAACGATAACTACACATTGAACCAAAGCTGCAAGCAAATCACCTCGTCGAATGCCTACAATGTGGCGTTTTCCGGGGAGCTTAGCGGTGGGACGATGCAATGGCACGGAAGTCAGGACAACCCCAATGGAACCGCCTTTGATTATTCGGAAGATGGGACGTGGAGTTTCTCGGACACCGACAATTTTAGCGGTAGTTCTACCTATACCTTCGTCGGCGGCGGTGGGGGAGAATGCGTGGCGCGGGGGCGAAAGGGATCCCTGCCAGAGCCGGTGCCGACGCCCGCATTTTGCGCTAATTTGAGTGTTTGTGGTCCCTAATAATAAGAAATAAGTAAGACGGAGGTATGATTATCGGTCGAGTGGCATTCTGCGTGTTCGAATTTCGACCAATCTAATCTAAAAGACGAAGTAATTCCGAGCTTCGTCATTCAAAAACCAAGTTTTAGATGAAACTCTTGATTAGCCATCCGATTCCCAAAAACAAAAAAATCGTTCCCACCGCATAAATCATGGCGATGATGCCTGATCTTTCCGGAAACAAGCAGGCCTCGGATGGATTCTGCGGATCGTGACGAACCCAAACGTCTTCCGGAATCTGGTCAAGAAAGGCCTGCTGGTTTTTTTGAGAGGAACTTCCGCCCGCTCCCATTCGGTAAATTCTGTTCCCGGTGAATTGCGTCCCTGCGACATGGTAGATGTATTGTACGTGCGGCGAATAAATGTAGCCGCCTTTGGTCGACCGTGACTGAAGAAGCTCGCGGTGCAAAACTTTACCCTTGGCTTGCGGCCAGTCGAGCACCTTCCGTCGGCTGCGCTGGGATATAAATCCGTAATATATTCCTAAGATTCCAAATGCCATAAAGAAGAGGGCGGCTAGCATCGGAGAATTGTGCCAGCGGTTGAGAGGAAAGAAAAGTATATCCTATGAGATTTTCCCTACTTAACCCGCGACCTCCTGCGTGACAGACAGCCCATCCCAATATTTCTAATTGTAATATTCTTTGGGGCTCGGATAACCTTGTGACGCTGAAATGTTTGCCCGGAGGTAGTCGTGATCAATGGGACAATTAATCATATCGCCCTAACCGTGACCGTTCTTGAGGCGTCCAAAAAATTCTATGACAGGGTGCTAGGATTCTTTGGCTACAGGCAAGGTCAGGTGCCGCAATCAACGCAAGATCAAATGAAGACAGCCCTGTTGGCTTGGACGGGCCCCGGAAGCTCTGTCACGCTCCGCCCTGCGAAATCTCCGTACCAAAATATTTCGCACCAGCGCGATGCCGCTGGCCTCAATCACCTGGCCTTCGCTCTTGATAGTCGGGAAGCGGTCGATAGCTTTTACGCGTTGTTAAAGGAGATTGGCTGTCCCATTCTTGATGAGCCCGCGGAATACACCTACGCCCCAGGTTATTATGCGGTATATTTTCTTGATCCTTCTGGGATCAAGCTCGAAGCTGTTTATTGGCCGAAGCAAGATAAGTAAGACGGAGGTACGAATTTCGGTCGGTTTGCTCCATTCTAAGTCCGGTTTTTGAACCCCCGTCTTCAGCTCTTTTCCTATCTCAACCGCGAATAGCCGCCTCGATCGCTGCGATGTCGATCTTTTTCATCTGCATCATCGCATTGAACGCGCGCTTGGCGACATCGCGATTGGGATTGGTAAATGCATTCGTCAGGACGATCGGCGTAATCTGCCAGGATAATCCCCATTTGTCCTTGCACCAGCCACACTCGCTCTCCTGGCCGCCGTTGCCGACGATCGCGTTCCAGTAGCGATCCGTTTCAGCTTGGTCAGAAGTTGCGACCTGAAACGAGAACGCTTAGCTGTGCTTGAACATAGGTCCGCCGTTGAGTCCGAGGCACGGAATGCCTATCACGGTAAACTCGACGGTCAACACGTCGCCTTGCTTTCCCGATGGAAAGTCTCCCGGCGCGCGGTGCGCCGCGCCGACGAAGGAATCGGGAAAGGTCTTGGCGTAAAAATGCGCCGCCTCTTCGGCGCCGCTATTGTACCATAGACAAATCGTGTTCTTTGCTGGATTCATCATGTTATTTCTCCATAAGTAATAATTAAGACGCAGGTATGAATTTCGGTCGGTTTGTCTATTTCTTTTCGATTTTCGAAATCCGTCTTAATTAATAATTGTGGTTCCAACCCGATTAAAACCTTGGCTGCAAAAAAATAAGGTAGGCAATCATCGCGATTCCCAAGATTGCAAGGCCCAGAGCTAGCCCTATGCCGAAAGAATTTGCGCGAAAGGACTTTTGGGCCTTAAAAGCCTTAATCCAAACGAAGTGCTCCCGTGCTGTCACTACGTTCACTAGAACTCCCATGCCGACTAACAGTACACCAATCCAAAGGGAAGCCCCTCGTAAGGATTGGTGGGGTAGAGGGCCCAAAGCGGATAGCTCCCTTAGGAAAAGGCCAAAGCGGGCCACCACGAAGCCGAACCCCATCAGGGCTAGTCCTGTGCGGATCCAGGCAAGGTGGGTTCGTTCAGCCGCGAAATAAGTTCGCAGTTCATCGGAGTTTTCCATTATCTTGTGGCTTTCTTCTTGGGCGCCGGCGGATCTTGCTTCATAATTCTCCAATACTTGGAGGCTTCATAATCCGTCGCATTGCATTGCTGTTGCTTCTCTTGACGTTCGCGGCTTGCTCTAATAGCGACCCCGAAACGGGCACGCCCTTCCCCTCGACTCAATTGCGTATTATCAATAATAGCCAAGACCCCTCGGCGGCGGTAGCGATTTTCCAGCACAATCTCGCGGCGCCGCACTCGGCTGTGAGGAAAAAGTAAGACGGAGGTATGAATTTCGGTCGGTTTCTATATTTCCTTTCGGTTTTCGAAAAAAATTCCAACTTCCATCTTCGGGCTTTCCAAAATCCCATTAATATCATTAAATTAGCATAGCATTCCCTTGGCTTTGTCCATCCACTGGCTTTAGGAGAGTCTCATGAAATTCAAATCTCTTCGGCAGTTCGTTTTAATCCTTCTCACCGCAATCATGGGCGCGGTTCCGTATTTGGAAGCCCATGCCGCCGACCTGATACCGACTATCGTGATCACGGATGACTGGGTGCACCAAAAGCAGGAGATCATTTGCGGAAAGGCCGAAACCACCTCGAAGAACTGTCAGGATGCCTTCCGCAACTGCGCGGCGGGCGTCGACCGCATCATGGATAATGCGTATTCAGTATGCAACCAGCAGCCCAGCGAATGCAAGATTATCGACGTGACGACGACCCATTTCTCGCAGACTGCCTACAATCTTTTGGTCCGCACGCCCATCGACAACTTCGCCACTTCGTCGGAAGCGGCCATACTGAAAAGTTGTAACGCCCAGCCGCAGGTCGCTTCGACTCCGAGGGATCCCACCGAGGTGGAACGCAGGAGGCAGGAGGCCATGAACGCCGAGGCTGGCATCGTCCCCGCTCCCATCGAGGCGGAAGCCGCTCCTGCAGCAAATGCCAATAACGTTGAGGTGGCTGAACCCGTTGCTCCCGCCGCGATTGCCAATAACGATCAAGCGGCTGCTCCCGCTGCTCCCAAGCAGGAATCCGCCGGAGGTTGCTCGCTGGAGTCCGGTCATGATTCTTTCACACTTTCACAGATGGTCTTGGCCGTGTTTTCTCTGCTGATCGCCTTTGGCGCCATTAAGTTCAGGCAATCTATTCGGGTCTAGAATGAAGAAGTAGGAAGAATTCGTCGTTCTTGGTGAGGCATCGGTCTATCCCGGCCCAATCGGCGTCAATAGGCTAGGGCATACCCCCGTAAATTGAACAAGAAATGAAGTAATAGAAATGAAGACGGAGTAACTTTTGTGGTGATTGCCGCCGGTGCTTGAATCCCCCGAAGGATCCCCCTAAAAGGAGGGACAAACTCCCCATATTTTAGATTCCGTAAAAAATGCTCTAGAGTCCTTGTTGATAATATCCAATAAAATCAGCAAGTTGAAGAATGCACCTTTTATTCTTCCCTTCGAAAAATCTTGGCCTCCTCTTTGCTTTGTTTAAGTCGGAACAGGGGGCTCGATGAAAAAACTCAATCCATTTTTCTTAATCCTATTTTCAATGTTGCTAGTGGCCTGCGGCAGTGCCGAATCCGAGGAACAAAATGTCACGTCCGGTTCGTCGCCGGAAATGGTTTCTCCCAACCAAGTTTCTAATGGAGCTAATGTCGCGAATCTTCCTCCGGGAATGGTTTCCCTGAACTACAGCCGCAGTTTCAATTATACGCGCGTCAGCTGGAGCGCCAACTACGTGCAATCAGCTTTCCTACGAGTGCCGACGAACTATCAATTCGCCGATCCGATTTCCTTTTCCCAATTCGGGGGCCAGACCAACAATCCGAATGCCTTTGCTCCGGTCGCCAATGAGACCGAGCTGTTGGGAAAATTGGCCGATTCCCCTCTGTCGGAGAACATCGGTTCCCGTCCCATGAACTATTGCAAGATTCCCCGAGCCGGGATTCAGGGGGTGTCGAGCGAAGAGTGCTATACCTCCAATCCCAACACCACGTCGTATAACTACATTGATATCCCTCTCTCGGGGACCCATTCCCACGCCGGCCTCTTGAAGTTCCGTCTGCCGGCCCATCAGAACGTCTTCACGATTTATTACCGCGACTGGGCGAATCGTCTCAATAAGAAGGAAATCAAGATCGCGAAGCCTAGCTAGCCCTCATCGAGGCTGATGGCGTTTTTTTCCCAGATGAGTTAAAACGACAGAGTGTATCGACGACGCTGGTTCAGAACCTTTGCCACTCTGGGATTAGTTTCGGCGGCCCTTTTGGCCGCCGGCGCTTCTTGGTTCTGGTTCAACACCCCTAATCCCGCCTCGCTTCAGAATAGCAATCCGCGGATCACCAGTTTCATGAAGAGAAAATGCGCCGATTGCTCGCTCAATTGGACACCACTCGCGCAGATGTCTCCTTTCGTTCCGCAAGCCGTCGTGGTGGCCGAGGACATCCGGTTTTTCTTCCACCATGGCCTGGATTGGAACAGCCTTCGGGCGGCGTTCTGGCTTAACCTCAAAGAAGGGCATATTGTTTGGGGCGGAAGCACCATCACCCAGCAGCTCGCCAAAAATTTGTATCTGGGTCCTGAAAAGACTTTCGGACGCAAGCTTCGCGAAGTGATCCTCACCCTGAAGCTGGAAAGGAGCCTGACCAAAAACCGAATCTTGGAAATTTACCTCAACGTCGCGCAATGGGGCCCTTCGCTTTTTGGGATCACCGCGGCGTCCCAACATTACTTTGGAAAATCGCCCAAAGATCTTGGGCCCCTGGAGGCGGCGTTTTTAGCCTCCATCCTCCCGAACCCGGCCCGCGCTTCCGAAGAAAATTTTCAGGAACGTTTCACGGATGCGGGGAGTCGCATCTTCGATCTTCTCCTCCAATCCTATCTTCCTCCCGTTCGTCGAGACAAAAGCACCGAGGCTTGCGAAGACCGCTTAACGCCGGAGGAATCGCAGGAGACGGATTACATCGTGGCCAAGGCATTTAGCGCCTTTGCCAACGATATTCTTTCCGGACAGGCCTTCTTACTCACCGAGGAGCGGCTCTGGGAAGCCTTGGATCCGGAGGAAGTCTCCTTTGTGCGCGGCTTGCTTCAGAATAAACGGGAGCATCACCCTTTTCCCACGCTCTCTTGCGAACGCAACGTCAAGCAGGACGCAGCAGGGCTGATTCCGCTAGTCCAAGCCTCGAACGAATATGGAAACAGGACGTACTGGATCCCGCAGCCCGCCTATGACCCCGTCCAATCATTACTTGCCAAGGCTCATGCGGATGGCATTCCGTTGATCGTCACTTCTGCCTATCGCGGCTCGGGTTATCAGCATTATCTCTTGTTGGCCTTCCTCCGTCAGGACACTTATTGCTTGAGCAAGACCTTCCAGAGGATCGCCCTTCCCGAAGAAAGCGAGCATTCTTGTGTGGATTTCCCGGCGATTGATTTCGGGATATTAGGTGGAGAGGATGTTCCCTTCGAACAAACCGAAACCTACCGTTGGCTGCAAAAAAACGCCCCTCAAGCCGGGTTTCACCTTTCCTATCCGCGGGACAATCCGGCGGGTATGGCATTCGAGCCCTGGCACTGGCGATGGGAAGGGTAAAAAAAGCTGTAACTAGCGTCGCGCGAACCGGATTCAAGACCCCAGGCTTTTTTTGCAGCTCTCATAATCCCAGTAGCATTCTTGGGTGCCGCCCCCATCCTTGAGGCATTGATCCTTGGTACTGACGCAGCTGGCGAGGCGCTCCTCGATGTGCGAGTTGCAAGCCATGCGATTCCCCTCGCACTCGGTGGGTGCTTGTGTGTCGGTGACGCAGGCCACTTTCTTCTTCCGGCATAGATCTTCCAAAAAACAAACTTCAGCATCATGGAAACAGTTGTTCTTGTGATTGAGAAAGCAGACTTCTTTGCGGGGCGCGCAATTTCCCGGGTCCATGCAATAATTAAAGGCTCCGCTGCAGACGCTGATGCCGGCGGCGCCGGTGGCTCCTTGGGTGCACTCGTTGAACTTGTCTTCGCAGTATTGGCCGATAGTCATGGGCGCGACCCTGTCGATGAAATTTGGGTCAATGGTGACCGTGTCGAATTTGGGAGCCTTGGATGGGATGGTGGAGATCGAAATAGAGTCGACCGCATAGGGGTTGAGTAATTGATCCCCGGCGGTTTCCGAGGGGCATCCGTCGAGGCCTCCTCCCTTGCAGGGTCTGGAGGGTATGTTTTGTTGCGCGGTGCCGTTTTGTTCCAGCGGCGCGGGAGGGGGCGGTGGCGGCGGATTTGTCGCCGCGTCGGGAATCTGAGGAGCACTGGCGGGGCTTCTTAAATCGATGGAGTCGTCCGCGCGGGAGGCCGAACGGAAAAAAGCATCCCCATCGCCGGATTCATTGTCCGGCACGGGAGCGGAAGGGACGAAAGTGGAAGGGGCTGCCGCGGTTGAAGCGGGCGACTCGACCTTTCCCGATTTTTCCAACTGGGAGAGGATGTCCGCGTCGTTTTGGGCACCCTGGCTGCAGGCAAATAAGCCGCACAAGGCTACGATGGTTGAAAACATCGATAATATTCGTGTGCTTTTCATCTCGGCCCCCCCTTTTGGAATTTTAAGGGTAAAGGGCAGGGGCTGTCTAGGGAGGGGTTTATATGTTAGACGGAGGTGGGGTTTTCTTATGGCCCCGTCCAATCATTGGTTGCCAAGGCTCATGCGGATGGCATTCCGCTGATCGTCACTTCTGTATGAAGCGAGCACGAAGGCGGCCTTACGCTTTTATCAGTATTGATTGCTATTGAATGCAGTGTTGGCGCAAGCTAACCGGTGACGATCCTGAACCTGTCAACTGGAGGAATTCCTATGAAAGGTTTTTTGAAAAACATCGAAGAAATCGCCGTTAAGAACGAAGAGTTCCGACGGGTGCTTTACACGGCTAAGCACTGTCAGCTCGTGGTTATGGCCCTGAAGCCTAAAGAGGAAATAGGAGCGGAGGTCCACAAGCTAGACCAGTTCTTTCGCGTGGAGGAGGGGACGGGCGAGGCTGTTCTCGCTGGTGTTCGCACGGCGATCAGCGCGGGATTTGCCGTGATTGTCCCTGCCGGGGCGAACCATAACATCATCAATACGGGCAACGTTCCCTTGAAGCTATATACGCTTTACGCGCCCCCTAATCATCGGGACGGTGTTGTCCACCATACCCGCGCTGAAGCGGAGGGAGACGACGAGCACTTTGACGGTATAACGACGGAATGAGCGGAAGGGAAACCGAAGAAAAAAAGGCCCCTCGAAAGGGGCCTTTGCCATCATTCTTTGCATGACACTCAATTAAAGGATGGTGCGGCGGGGTTGTTTTCCGCCTAGCGTTAGCGTGTAGCAATAATCCAAGGCACCGATCTGCGTGTTGGGAGCGCCTAATACCTTGGAGCGGGGCCTGCGTTCCCAGACAAGGCCCGTTTCCTTATCCAAGACCGCTTGTCCACCCATGTCAGCCAGCACTTCAAACCGGCGGCTGGGGTCAAAATCCCTCTTCCATGACTTGAGCGTGAAGTTCTCCGCCGACCAGCGAAAATGTGAAAAAAAGTAAGAAAAAAGTAAGACGGAGGTATGAATTTCGGTCAGTCACTCCCGTTGAATATTAAGTTCTTATCTCGCCCCGTTTAGATTTCGACCTCGTTTAGTTCGAAATTCGAAATGTCCATTTAGCCCACAACCAGCTGACTCCAACGAAGCATCGGCAATGGATTGTTCTGCACAAGGTGTGAAAATTTATACCACTTTGTATAAAAAAATATATCTTCGGATTAAGAAATCTTGAATAAAAACAAGTAAAAGTGATTGGCAGCGAGCTTGCTATTTGAACCTGAAGCCGTCCTGAAACGGCTTTCGGAGGATTTCAATGACCCAGGTTCTTATGATTCGTTTCGCTACGCCACTTCCAGCGCCTTTGGTCGAGATTCCCAACTAAAGAAAAAAGAAAAAATAGCACGGTCGGTTTACCAAATTTTTTTTTGGTTTTCGGAACTCATTCTGATCATTGATCATTAATAGCGCTGAACAGGCCTGACCCCCGGGCCCTATTTATTTGACCTTCGTCCCATCTCGGGGCATCACTAGGGGGTTCATTAACAGTTCCGGATAACTAAAAACCTATCAATGGGAGACCTACCCTCATGAAGATGACCCATAAAGTCTTTATTTCCTCCCTTGGTGTGGCGGCCTTGGCCTTGCCTAGGCTTGCTTTCAGCGGAGATTGCGCCGTTACCGTCGCCACCGACACGCTTCCCGCCGTCGCCGGCGAGCTGCGCGATTGCGTCGAAAACGTCGCGACCTCCGATGGCGATACCATTACGATCGGCTCCGGCCTCACGGTCGACGTGGACGAGGGCCCGATGAACATCGCGGCCAGCATCCGCATCGTCGGAGCCGGCGTCGACAATAGCGCCGTCAACGGCCTCAACAACGGGCCGGAACGACTCTTCAACATCAATGGGTCGGGCAACTTCGCGCAGTTCTCGGGCTTCTCCATTTTTAACTCGAACAACGTTGCGCCCGGCGGCGCCATCTTCGTTGACTCGGGTACCAGCCTCTCGATCGACACCGTCAATATCGACGACTGCTCTTCCGATGTCGACGGCGGCGCGATCTACCACGACGGCTCCCTCAACCTTAAGAACGTCAAGATCACCAGCACCGGAGCCAGCGGGTCCGGCGGGACGATCTACACCACCGGAAACCTCTTCATTGAGGGTAGCACCTTCACGGGCAATTCAGCCCAAGTTCAGGGCGGCGCCATCTATCAATCGGACGGCACCATGCAGGTCGTCAACAGTACAGTCTCTGAAAATACCGCGGCGGGAGGAGCTGGCGGCATCAAGACCTATGGCCTCGCCATTTTACAAGGTCTCACAATGGACAAGAATACCGCGACCAATGGACGCGGTGGGGCCCTGACCACCGGCGGCGATACACAGATCTTCGACAGTGAAATCACCAATAACGAAACCTTGACCGCCGGCGCCGCCGGTATCCAGAATGACGAGGACCTCTACGTCGAAAATACTTCCATCGTCGGCAATAAGGCTGGGGTCAACAGTGGAACCGATGACGGCGGCGGCATCCACACTGACGGTAGCCTCACTATCATCAGCAGCACGGTAGCCGATAACACCGTCAATGGCGGGAACGGCGCCGGCATCTACGAGGACAGCAGCGGGTCGATCATCGAACGCTGCACCATCTCGGGCAACAAGAATCTGAACGCCGGAAGCGGCGGCGGCTTGTATATTAACGGCAATTTCGCGAGCTTGCTGAACTCCACTGTCTTTGGCAACGAGACTCCGGATTTCGGCGGCGGCGTCTATGCTTCCTACCCGCTGGTCATGGTCAACTCGACGGTCGTCGGAAATTCGGCCACGCAAGACGGAGGCGGCATCTACGTCGATGAGGAAAGCTCGCTCGCCAACAGTATTGTGGCTGGCAACTCCGCGACCGGAGCTGGGCCGGATTGCTTCAATAACTCGATCCTTAACTCCGTTGCCCCCAACCTCATCCAAGACACGACGGACTGCGATACCGCCGGCGTCGCTCCCTTGACCGGCGCGCCTGGTTTGGCCGCCGCCCTGGCCGACAACGGCGGTCCGACCCAGACCTTGGCCTTGATCGAAGGAAGCCAAGCCATCGATGCGGGAGATAATGGGTCTTGCCTAGCCACCGACCAACGCGGCGTCAGCCGTCCGCAAGGCGAGAACTGCGATCTAGGGGCCTTCGAATTGGGCGGTGATGTGCCTCCTGTCACCCCAACTCCGTCGCCTACGGCGACCCCCGTGCCTCCTCCTCCCGTGCCCAATATCAACGGCGGCGGTTGCAGTCTTGCGGACTTGCCGAACACGGGTTCCGGCGTTCTTTGGGGCTTCCTTACCCTCGGCGGTGCTTGGTTCCTGGCGTTTCGGCGTCGCCTGCGCTAAGCCGACGGAAATTCAGAAATGATAATAACGGCCCTGAGCAATCGGGGCCGTTTTTTTTTAATAGGTATATAAGAAGAGTAAGACGGAAAGAGTATGCGAAAGAGAAAAGAGTAAGACGGAGGTTTGAAATTCGTCCTCGGTCGACCGAAAATCGCACGTCCGAGATTGTTTAATCACGAGATCTTTCTTGCCTTAACCTCCCTTTGGGGAGGTC
>JAIOPF010000265.1 GCA_021414045.1 Deltaproteobacteria bacterium
CCTTGGCCCATCGTGGAACCTTGGGGCCCTTGATCCAGAATCTCAAGCGCGAAGGACTTTTTGTTTCGCTCTTCATCGATCCGGAAGAGGCCCAGATTCGCGCCAGCCTCGAATTGGGCGCCGATTCGGTGGAGTTCCACACCGGAACCTACTGCGAGCAGCCGATTTCGAGCCGAGAGCCCGAACTACATCGGCTGGCGGAAGCGGCACGCTTGGCCAAGCAGACGGGATTCTTCGTCGCGGCGGGGCACGGCCTGAATTATGAAAACGTGCATCCCGTCAAAAAAATCCTCGAGATCGAGGAATACAATATCGGGCACAGCATCGTGGCCCATGCGGTGATCGTGGGGTGGGAGCGCGCCGTTCGCGAAATGAAGGCCCTGGTCTCATGAAGATTTTGAGCGGAACTCAGATGGCGCGCTTGGACCGCCTCTCCATTCGCCGCCACGGTATTTCAGCGGAACAATTGATGCGGCGAGCGGCCCAGGCTTGCTGCGACGAGATTTTCTCGATTCCGAAATGGAACCCCCGAAAAAAGATCGTGATCGTCTGCGGCCCCGGCAACAACGGCGGCGACGGTTTTGCGATGGCCGGAATCCTTCGAGAACGGGGCATCGCGGCCAGGATTTTTTTCTTGGGCGAGGAAGCCGGTCTTTCTCCCGAAGCGAGGGGATTTTACCGAGCGGTCAGCGGCCAGGTGGCCTTGGAGCGTGGCAAGTTTCCTTCGCGAGATTTTGATGCCGCCTTGCGCGACGCGGAGATTCTGGTTGATGCCCTCTTCGGGACCGGCTTGAAGCGGGATTTGCGGGGTCTCCACGCCGAGGCCATTCGAAGAATGAATCGCAGCGCGGCTTGGAAGCTCGCCGTCGATATTCCTAGCGGTCTTTCGGCGGATACTGGGGAGACGATGGGCATCGCCTTCCAGGCGGATAAAACGGTGACTTTCGAAGTGCCAAAGTGGGGGCAAATTCTTCCTCCGGCCTGGGATAGCGTCGGCGATCTCGTCGTTCGTTCCATCGGACTGAGCCGACAAGAATTGGCGAAGTTTCCAGCCAAGGCGGAATGGGTCGAGTCTGAAGGTCTAAAAAAATACTTTCGCCCGCGGTCGCGCCGCATCCATAAAGGAAAAGCCGGGCGGGTCTTGGTCTTGGCGGGCTCCCGAGAAATGCCGGGAGCGGGATATCTCACCAGCATGGCCGCGTTGCGGGCGGGCGCCGGTCTCGTCCACTGGGCTTTGCCGGAGGAGGCCTTTCGAAAAATCGATCTGCGTTATCCCGAGGTGATTCTCTCCCCCTTGCCTTCCGAGGCGGGCGGGTTTTCGCTAAAGGCCCTGCCGAAACTGAAAGGCTTAATAAAACGATTTCAGTCCTTGGCCGTCGGTCCTGGAATGGGGAGCGGCGAGGGGCTTCGGCATTTTTTGGAGGAGGTTTTGCGAATAGCGCGGGCCTCCTTGGTCTTGGATGCCGATGCCCTCAACGCGCTCGCTGCCGGAAAAATTCCGAAACAGGGGCTGCGAAGGGCGATCTTAACGCCTCATCCCTTGGAAATGGCGAGGTTGTCCGGAAAGTCTGTCGAGGAAATCCTAAATCGTCCGATGGATAGCGCGAGGCATTTCGCGCGGGGGCATGCTTGTTGGGTCTTGCTGAAGGGGTACCGGACGGTGATCGCCGACCCGCGCGGACGCGTCTGGATCAATTCCACCGGGGGTCCGAATCTTGCGACCGCGGGGAGCGGGGATGTTTTGACGGGAATCATCGCCGGGCTTTTGGCTCAGGGTTTGAGTCACGAGGGCGCGGTTTTGGCGGGAGCTTATTTGCATGGCTTGGCTGGCGATCGCTTGGCCAAGCGCCAGGGAGACCGTGGCACCATCGCTACGGATCTATTGAAAGAGATTCCCTTCGCCGTGCGGGAGCTGCTGCATGGTTGAAACCTGGTATTCCGCTTCGGTCGAGGAGACTTGGCGCTTGGCGGCGAAGTTCGCGGAGCGCCTGCGCGCCGGCGGTGCCGTGGCCCTGGAAGGGGATTTGGGGGCGGGGAAGACCTGCTTTGCCAAGGGCGTCATCGCCCATCTCTGCGGCGTCGATAGGGAGGAAATTCCTTCCCCCACTTTTACTTTGGTCGAGGAATATCCCGGCGCCCTCCCGATCTACCACGTC
>JAIOPF010000193.1 GCA_021414045.1 Deltaproteobacteria bacterium
GAACCCTATCAGTTCGCCGTTTTTATTCAGGACGGTGTTGACCGCTCCGATGAGCTGGGCTTCGAAGGCGAGCCGATCGACGAGGGTCGCGGCGGCTTCCTTGTGCGGGATGGTGATATTGAATCCCGCCAAGCCCTTGGCCTTTCCCCGCATGAAATCCTTCAAGCCTTCCGGTTTGACGCGGATCGCGCGGTAACGAAAGGGGGCCTTGAGTCGCTGGATGGCGGCGGTCTGCATGGCCGGCGAAAGCGAATGAGAAATGGGGTCTCCGATGACGGCGAGTTGCTGGATTTTTTTTGCGGGCATGCGGGGTAATTTAGTTCTTAGCGGATTTAGGCGCAAGCTAAAGGATTTTGTGTTGACCCGGAAAGCGCCTTGGATTACGGAATCGCCACGTGTTTATCCCGCCTAGCGGCGACGCCACGTTTGGGTAAGGTCAAACGTGAGGGGTTATTTCGGAGGTCCTAATGAAGCCCGTCGTCCGCAGATTTTCCATCGTCGTTTATTTTCTCGTCTTTCAACTTCTTGGTTTGCCACTCCCCTTGTTGGCGAAGACGAAGGCCGCTCCCACGGCCGCCGAGGAGGGCGCTTCGCAGAAAATCGCCGTCGTCGAGCTCTACGACGGGAAGACCAAGATCGAGGCCGTCGAAAAAGTGGCCGATACCTTGAGGGATGAAATGGCCCATCAGCCGGGCTTTTCCGTTCAGTCCAAGGAGATGACTTACCATTTTTTCGAGACCTCTCCGAACCTCCTCGGTGCGGGCGCCGAGACCAGTCTCAATCGATATCTCGACCAAGCGAAAGAATTTTATAAGACATTCAATTTTAAGGAGGCCATCGCCCTGCTCGAGGGGACCATCGAGGGGTACCGGGGCGCCCGTTCCGCGCTTACCGATCCCTTTCTATTGACAGATGCCTACTTGATGCTGGGCAACATTCATCTCGGAAATAACGATCCGCGCCGGGCCCAAGAAGCTTTCCAAGAAGCGGTTCGCCTCGATCCCGAGCGTCATGTCACCGAAAGGCAGTACCCCCCGAAGACGGTGAGCCTTTTCGAAAAATCGCGGGAAGATTATTTGAAGAGGGCGAAGTCGTCCTCGCTCGAGGTGCAAACTTCGCCTTCCAAAGCCGATGTATACCTAAATGGCTCGCTCAAGGGACAAACTCCGCTAAAAATCGAACGATGGAGCACGGGCGAGCATTTCTTGATCGTCAAGGCTCCCGGCTACCGGGTTCATGCGCAGAAATTGAATCTCAAGTCGGATTCCGTCGAGCCCAAGATCGTCCTCGAAAAAATTTCCGATCCCACCGTCAATCGCCACGGCCTCACGGTGACCAACCTCTCCGACATCGACGAGCAAGTTCGCTTGGGCGGCGCCATGGGGAAAACCTTGGGCCTCGACAAGGTGGTCTTGGTCAGCGTCGAAGAGATCGGTTGGAACAACAAGATTTCCGCGCGGATGATCGACATTCGTTACCAGGCATCCCACAAAAATAAATCCGTCGAGGTCTTGGATTTGCCGAAGGACACGCGCTCCGCCACCAATGTGATTGCCAAGGATCTCGGCGAAGCGGCGAGACTCGACCTGGCCAAAGATCCGAAGAGGTACGCGGACAGTGACGTCATCGTCATCGGAACGAAAAAGAAAAAATCCGTCTGGAAGAGCCCTTGGTTATGGGGATTGCTTGGGGTCGCGGTCGCTGGCGGGG
>JAIOPF010000021.1 GCA_021414045.1 Deltaproteobacteria bacterium
AATAGGCTGGATAAGGTCAAAATCAGCGCCGACGCGGTCGACGAGAACGTCCATCAAAGCGAGGACAAATTCGCAGCATACGAAAGCAAATACAAAGTCAAACTAGACCGTCACGAACTGAAAAAGTCCGAGCGCCCGCAAGCCGCGGCGGCGGTAATGGACTGGATGGGGGAAATCGGAAACACCGTGAAAAGCTTCGATACCTACCACCGCGACTACTTGGCGGCCCATGGCAAACTGAAGAAGGAAGTGAAGGCGGCCTCCAATCAACTCGGAAAGCTCAAGACCGACGGCTCGACCTCTCCCACCGAACGGGGAGCGGCGCAAGAGGTCCTTTCCATCAAGCAGGCCCAGTTGGACCATCTCGAAACGGAATACAAAGTCCTATGGATGGAAGCCCGCGACGCGATCGACGAATATAACGCGGAATGCAAAAACCGGGGCGCGGGTTGGAAAAAAGCGACCTTTCCCTATCCAGATCCAACGGAATAAGCGATCATCGGAGGAAGAAAAAACATGAACCCACTGCAAAGAAAATTGTTCCTATTCTTAACCTTCGGATTGGGAATCGCGGGACTGCTGACCTCTTGCGCTGGCGCGGAGGCCCCTGGGGCACCCGGTTCCGAGACCTCCGGTGGGCTGGGAGAAGTTTCAAGCGGGAATCTCGCGAACTCTCCCCCGCTCTCGATCCCCGCTCCGGTATCGAGAACCAACGATCCCGATTCGAAAGAACCCAGACGAGAATGCCATGCGAAGGTCAAATTCAAGGTCGCGCTAACCAACAATATTTTGGGCGTGAATTGCGGCCAGCTGAACCACAATCTCCACTTGAACCCCCCTACCGTCACCGTCGCGATGACCAGCGGAACCCTCGACGGAACCTTGGGCGCGGAGACGGAACACGAAACGCAATGCCTCGCCAACGGCGCCTGGTACTCCGCGGAATTGCCCCTCACGGGCCTACTCGACCTGAAGGGGGACTGCCGCATTTCCCTGACCGCGCGGATGGAAAATCCCAGCGGCGCGGAAAATCCGGACAAGAGCGTCACCGTCGACGACTTTTCCGATAGCGAAACGAAGGAAGTATTGTTGAGATTTCCGTAGGTCGGCGGAGAGGACGATCTTCCCCACTTGATCGGAACCCACAACGCGGCCAACCTCGGGAAACCCCATCGAGGAACCAAGGTCGAAGATTATAGGCCCTTTTTTATTTCGATCGTTAGGCCTTCAAAACTTTTCAATGGCTTTCGTAAGGAATCTGCTTCGCCTTGCGCCGCAGGTAGAAAATCACTTGTTCGATGAATTTGAGGATCGAGTGTTTTTCGGCGACCAAACTCGAAATCGACTCTTTAAACTCACGATCGCCGAAAGTCAGGGCCATGTTCAAGATTTGTTCGATACGGGATTGGGTCTCGAAGAGTTCGATTTCCGAAACTTCCCATTTGTCGACGAGTTCGCGGATCGAAAGGAACTCGAGTTCGGAATTGTCGGGAAAATGCCGCAAGGACCAAAGCCTTTCTCCCCACCCGGAAAAAAGGTTTCGCAGTGCTTATGCTGATTCGAGGCGACATTCAAATAAAAAATGATCCACGAATGGGAATCAAGAAGGCTTCATCGTGAAGGTCGCCTTCAAGGTATTGGCGTCCATTCCAGATTTAAAGCGAAAGGACTTGTAGGTCTCTTCCGCGATGCTCCTAAGGTCGTTCGTCAAGCTCTCGCCGGTGATCCTTCCGCGATTATCGAGAATGCGAAAAGCGACTCGAACGACGCTGCCGGTCTCGGGATTGAATTGCGTCAGCATTTCAAAGCGAAGCAATTCGATCTTTTCCTCTTTGATCTGGCGGACGAATTTCGTCTGCACGATGCCTTTCAATTTCGCTGAGTAAGTCTCGACGGTGTCATCCCGCTCCGATTTTCCGTTTCCCGAGAACTTGAACTCGACCTCGGTTGCCGGGCAGCGACTGCTGATTGAGCTTTTGCAGGGTCCCCTGAAGCGCCGCGGCGTCCGAGCCGGAGGCCGCCTCCCAAATGCGCTCGTGTTTCTGCAGGGATTTTCCCGAGGCGTCGAGCGTGAACTTCTCGTGGAGCAGGATCGTGGTCTTCGCGTCGCTCCCGCGCCTCAAGGCCAGGTAAGTGTTCAATTCTATCCGACCACCGGTGCTTACAAGGTGGTAATGGTTTTGGACGTCTCCGCTGATCAACTTCCAGTCGGAGTTTTGGACGCGCGCCAAATCCCCCGCCTTGGTGAGGTAGGCCTTTTGCGACTGAAACACCTGAAGAATCTTAGGATCCTCGGCGCTGAGCGGCCTCGAATGCGATCGAGCGACCGCCAGGCCGAATTCCCTGGACTCATCCGCTCCGGGCTTGGCGGCTCCCTGGAGTTTTTTTAGCCAATCCTGCCAAGTCGCGCTCCCCTTTCCATTATAAGAAAAGCTGCGTTCATATTTCTTGAAGGTTTGCTCGGAAGCGTCGAAGACGAAACGGTCTTGGACGTAAATGCGCCCGTCGGCTGGGTTGGCGTTGTCATCGACGGGAAAAATCAGGTCGATCGCCACCTCGCCCGTTGAGGCCACGCTGCGTTCGATGCGCGCCTCGGCATCCTTGCCAAGGACGGCGAGGCTACCCGCGCCCTCGGCGGAAGATATGCCGGAAAAAAAGGCGGTTCGATTGCGAAGTAATTCGCGAGTTTCTTGGCTAAGAGCCAGGACTGTGCCGCCCATGACGCTGCTCCATTCGAGAAAGATGTTGAAATTTCGCCCCCGATTAGCGGCGATCCCGCCGCAAATCAATCAGCTTCGATATTTTCCTTGGCGATACGAAAGAAGGGGGCACAGCCTCGAGACGACCGCTGGGTTGGTTTCGCTTGTTTTCGAGACTTAAGCCGAGTAGTTGCTAAAAATGGTACAAAATCATGTCTGATATCGGACTTCCACCAGGAATCGCGATATTCCTCGTTTCCATGGGGCTCGCGGCCTTGACGCTATTGCTGGCCCTGGGCTTCCTCTTGACCGGCCTGCTCAGCCAGAAAAGCCTGGCCTTTTCCAGCCGCCGAGCCACTTGCCTATGGTTCGGGATGGCCATTCCCATCGCCTTCTCGGGACTGGGGCTGCTAGCCGCCAGTTACGCGCCCCATGAATGGCTCGCCGCCTCCGAGCGAATCCATCCGGCATGGCTTTTCTCCACCGCCCTGCTCACCTTGGCGATAGGGGTCGCATGGGGGGCGCGGCGTTACCGCAAGCTTCACAACACGACTTCGTAGCCCGAAAAACGCGGCGGCCCTTGGATCAAGCCCTTAGAGCCACCCTGGGCGTGGGCCTTGCGAAAGGCCTCCGACTCGGTCCATCGAGTAAAGGCTTCGCGGCTTTCCCAGGTCGAATGGGAAATATAGGCGTCGTTTTCGCCCTTCAGCAGGTGAAATTCTTTGAATCCAGGGACCTCGCCGAGGAAGGTCTCTCGGCTCTTCCACATCTCCTCGAATTCCTTTCCCTTGCCGGGGACGACGGTAAATTGATTCATGGCGATATACATGGGTTCTCCTTGACAAGACCTTGATGGATTTGATGAAAGACATATTTTATTTTTTCAAAATTTGAAACGGAATATCCCTCCCCATGGCTCTCACTGAAAACGACGCTCAAGAAATCGGCAAAAACGAGGAAGACGGCTGGAAGCAAGTCCACATGGCGATCCTGAACGAAATGCGCCGCACCCGCAGCGACTTCGAGCACGACCGCCGCACCGCCCGAGACCTCACCAGCCAAATCGTCGCCTCGCGGCGCGACGAGGACAAAGCGGCCCTAGCCAGCGATGAGGCCGTCGCTCATGGACTGGCGCATCTCCGAAAGAACAAGTCGACCGGCCTCGAATCCCTTGCGGAACACCCCTATTTCGCCCGGGTGATCGCCGACGAAGAAGGCCGGAAGCTCGAGTTCAAGCTAGGCACCGCCAGTTTCCCGGAGCAACGCATCATCGATTGGCGCAAGGCCCCGATTACCAAGCTCTATTACGATTACCGTGAAGGCGAAGAGTTCTCCGAGACCATCCAAGGGCAAGAGCATAATGGGGTGATCGAGCTCAGGAGGTCCTACAAGGGGATCGAGAACGAGCTGCAACGCATCGAGACGGCCGAAGGGGTTTTAATCAGGGCCGACGAGGGCTGGAAGATTCAATCCCTGCATCCCGCCCTTTCGCGCGGCGAAGAACACGACGGGCACCTTCCGCCCATCCTCTCCCTGATCACGGCCGAGCAGTTCGCCCTCATCACCAAAAACGCCCAGAAACCCGTGGTCATCCAAGGCATCGCTGGCAGCGGCAAGACGACGGTGGCCCTGCATCGCCTCGCCTGGCTATTGCACGAGGACAACAGCGACGCCCAGCCGCAAAAGTGCCTGGTCGTGATGTTCAACCGCTCGCTCAAGGCCTACGTTGAAACGACGATGCCCGAGCTGAAGATCCATTCCGTGCCCATCCGCACCTTCACGCAGTGGTGCACCGACCTGACGAACGACCTGATAGGCCCGCGTCCCCAGGGCAGTTTCGAGAAATGCCGGCACTTCGAGCTCTTTAAATCCTCGAGTCTATGCCTGAAACTCCTGATGGAATTCGTGATGAAGCACCCTCATCAGGAAAAACAAAGCTTCGTCGACGACCTGATGGCGTTTTACACCAGCCTGCTCAAAGAGGATCTCATCTGGCGCAAATGGGACCTGGTGAAATCGCAGATCAAAGAACAGGTCGCGAAGAAAGTCTGCGACCAACAGGACGATCCCCTGCTGCTTCACTTGGTCTACGCCGAATACGGATACTACCCCGTCAAATCGACGCGAAGCCTCGGCATTTGCGATCATATCGTGATCGACGAAGCGCCCATCGCCCTCACCGTTTCGTTCCGCTCGACGATCGAGATCATGCAGATCGCCGAACACCTGCGCGGGCAAAAGTTCACGAAGGGCGAGAATTCCTCCTCGGGCCGCCGCGGTCCGGTTCCGACCTTTCGCCGCGTCGAAGACCCCACCCTACTGGCCCACCGCGTCGGCCAGTGGATCGCCGAACGCCAAAAGGACAGCGCCAAGTCGCTCTCGGCCATCATCTGCCGCTGGCCCAAGCAGGCCGTCCAATTGGTCGAGGAATTGCGCAAAATCGGCTATCCCTCCGTCCGCTTGGGACATCGCGAGCAGTTCGATTTCTCTCCCGGCATCACTATCACGAATGTGCACCAAGTGAAGGGCCTGGAATTCCGGAATGTCTTGATCGTGGAACCCTCCGAGGAAAATTACAATTCCGAGAACGAGGAGGAAGCCAACCTGCTTTACGTGGCCGTGACTCGCGCGGAAGAGCGCCTGGATTTCATCGGGAACCAGAAGGCGACGGGGCTTCTGCCGACTTTGGGCAAGGCCGAAAAAATCGCCCAATAAGCGATTTTCATTGAGCGGAAGAACGCAAGATTTTAACCTGCCTGGTCTAAAATTTCGAAGGGAGATTAAGATGAAACCCTGCACTTTCGGCCGATTCGGCCTATTCATGGCATTATGCTTTGTCGGCGCCTGTTCCGGTTCCGGAAATTCCTTCCCGGAACCGCCGCGCATCGAAAGCAAGAATGGCATTCTCCACGCCGACCTGACGGCGAGCCAAGAAAGCCTCCAAGTGGGCGGGACGCCGGTCTCGACGCGCGTCTACAATAAGCTTTTCGTGCCTCCGACCCTGGTCCTCAATCCGGGCGACACGATGCTGCTCCACCTCAATAACGACATCGATCAAGAAACCAACCTGCATTACCACGGCATGAACGTCTCTCCGCTTTCGCCGGGCGACGACGTGTTCATCACCGTGGATATCGGCGGGAGCTTTGATTACGAAGTCAATGTCCCCTCGGAGCACCCCGAAGGATTGTTTTACTACCATCCCCACATGCACGGCTTGACGGAATTTCAGATCGGGAACGGCATGTCGGGAGCCCTCATCGTCGCGGGATTGCTCGACCCCTTTCCGGATCTGAGTGGGATCACCGAACACCTGATGGTCCTCAAGGATATCCAAATCGTCGACGGGAAAGTCCCTAATCCCCCGGTCAGCGCCCAACCTACCCTACGAACCTTGAACGGGGCGGTGAATCCGAGGGTCTCGATACAACCCGGCGAGCTTCAGCTCTGGAGGGTCGCCAACATCGGCGCGGACATCTATTACGACATTCAACTGGAAGGCCACACGCTCTACGAGATCGCCCGGGACGGAAACCTGAAGAACCAATTGGTTCCGCAAAATCACATCCTGCTGCCGACGAGCGCTCGCACCGAATTTTTGGTGCGGGGCGGCCCTCCGGGAGAGTATGCCTTCGCGACCAACCCGATTTCCATGGGCCCTCAAGGCGACACCTATCCCGGCGTGACCTTGGCCACCATGGTCTCCGAGGGCCCCGAGGTCCCGCAAATCCCGCTTCCACAAAGCTTCCCCGAGGTGCCCGACCTCAGGAGCATGCCGCTTTGCTGCAGCCGAACCTTCGATTTCTCCGAAACCCCCGACGGTTCCCAGTTCTGCATCAATAACGAACAGTACGACATGGAAAGCACCAACACGACGGTGCAACTCGGCTGCGTGGAGGAATGGACGATCAACAATTGCGCGGGGGAAAACCATGTCTTCCATATCCACCAACTCGACTTCCAGGTGGTGGAACAAAACGGCCAACCCGTCCCCTTCACCGGCAGGCAAGATACCGTGAATCTTGATTTCCGGGCCGCGGACGCCGGACATCCCGACCGCTGCCAATGCGACGCCTCGGGCAATTGCCAAAATTGCACCTGCCCCACCCCCGCGGATCCCCAAGGGTCGGTAAAAATCCTCGTTCCCTTCACCAATCCGGTGATCGTGGGAAAATTCGTCTACCACTGCCACATCGGGGAACATGAGGATAACGGCATGATGCAGAACATCGAGGTATCGGAAACCGCGGGCGCCTGCGAGATGGGAATGCCCGACTCCACGATGCGGGACAGTCAAACGCCCGCGGACAGGGCCGTCTGCAACGTCAGTCCCATGCATATGCATTAAGACTGAAGGTTATTTCTTTTTGTCGAGATCGAGGATCAGACTTTTGAACGGGAAAGAATTTTCCTCGGCGGGAATCACCTTGAAAGTTCCACGGGCGTCGGGAGGAGTGGCGGCGGGAACAGCCGGGCTTCCCTGATTGGAAATTCCCCCAGTCGTATTCACCGTAATGGTATTGCTAATTTCCGCCGAATTCCCGCTGGGGATGGCGGCATCAAACTTGTAGTAAGAAATGAAGCGATTGCCGATCCGAAAACTGACGTCGGCCAGGGGCTCCGCGCCAAAATTGATCTCTGCGGCGTTGGCGACGCCCTCGTTGGAAACATTTCCCTCTTTGTCGGGATCTCCAACGAGCTTTTTCACGAAAATCGCGAAAAGAACCGGCGCCGCAAAATCGTTGCGAACGGTCAAAAAGCCGGGATCCGCCAATAATTCCTGCATCGTCGCCGGTTCCAGTCCGAAGCCCAAGATCTGGGCGGCATCCAAGAGACGGTTGCGAAGCTTGAAAGCTTGGGAAGACATGTTCGCATAGTCGTCGACGGCCTTTTGCCGCAGCGCGCGAAGTTCGTCTTGTTCATCCAGGACATTTTGGCCGAAACCGGAAGCTCCACCGCCGATATTCAGTCCGGGAACCTCGTCTTTATCCGGAAATTGGGCGTCCACGGAAGCTTGGACCGGGTCCGTGGCCAGGGCTTTATTCTGCTGCTGACCTGGGAGCGAGGGTTGAACTTGAGGGTTTTTCGAAGCGGCGAAGAGCGCGGCGTTGAAGGATTCGATGGCCTTCTGGTTGCGATGGTTCAACTCGTCAATGCCCTGAGAAAAACTATTGTCCCTGGCGAAGGTCAGTTCGAAAAAAGCTTGGGCCTGGGACTCGTTGAGTTGGGCGTTCGTGCCAACCTGTTCGACCAATCCCGCGTTGGTCAATTCCTCCTTCGCGACGGCGGCATCCACCCCAATGAAAGCTCCCCATTCGGCGATTTGCCGATCGGCCGCTTTCTGCTTCTCTAGCTGGTTCTTTTCGATGTTGGCGTTCGTGTCATTGCCGTTTCCAGCGCCTCCCGAGCAGGCTCCCAGGGCGAAAATCAAGGGCAGGACTATCGTGGGGGAAAAATATAAAACACTCCGCTCATAACTATATGATATTCATAAATATTTATTCGTGAACCTCAAAAACAACCCTTGATAGCCCCTGCCGCCGAGACCCTCTTTGTCCATTCTGACGAAATCCGTCGTTCAAACAATCCCTAATCTTTCCATTAAGCGATCTCTCCGAAAAAGTCCTCCGCGGAAAAAACTCCGCGGAATTCGGCCTATTAAAAGCGAGGAATGGGAACCTTGCTTTCTCGCTTGCTTCTCCATGCCGGAATTGTCACAAGCGTAGCGAAAAGGAGTCCTCCATGACCGACAATGAAGACATCAAAGCCGAACTCGAGAAATTGCGCGCCGAAAATGCGGCGTTGAAAAAAACCTCCGCTCGCGGACTCTCTCTAAAGGTGAGTGAAAAGGGCGCCCTCTCGGTTTACGGACTTGGACGCTTTCCCGTGACTCTTTACAAGGAACAATGGGCGAAGCTTCTCGATTTGGCCGATGACATCCGCGCTTTTCTTAAGGCGAACGACGCCCAACTGAAAAGCAAGGACTAGCCGCTAGGGGACGCGGCGGATTCGCGGAATGGCGAACCCGTAAGGCAAGAGCGCGGCGACAAAGGCCAAGCCCAAGGGATGGACCGACTCCGAGGCTTGCAAGGCGCAGCCCCCGCCCGAGATCCTGTTCGGCGAAACCGCGTTCACGATCGTGAGGACGGCCGCATTGGGATCGCCCAAGTCCGCCCCTCCGCTGGGATTGCTCAGGGTCAAATCCACGGTTTCATCGGACTCGGACTGGGAATCGCCCGTGATCGTCACTTCAAATTCCGCGCTGGTTTCTCCATCACCGAAATTCAAGGTTCCGGCAGTCGCCTCGTAATCCAGGCCGGCGACCGCGCTGAATAAGTGTCTTCCATGAAGACCTGGAGAATGATTTACTCCCACTAAATTTTGAAATAGGACTGGCAAATCCAGCTGCGAATCCTCCAACCCTCAAGCCAATCCGAACGGATTGACGGAAAGCCTTGGCGTGAAAAAAATCTCCATCGCGACGCTGACCCTGTTGTCACTGGCATGCCCTCGAATTTGGGCTCAATCCCCCGAGCCTTCGGGCATCTACCAATATTTGACCGTGGCGGTGGATCCTCGGGACGGAACCGTGACCGGCTATTACGAAAACGTGCGCGAAAATCCCAACGAGATCTATCTCAGCTGCCGATTTTACCTCGCCGGTAAAAAAGCCGGGAACCAGTATTCGATACAAACCTGGTCGCCAAAGGACAGAACTCCGGTCGTCCTTCGCGGCACCCTCGCCTTCGAAGAAAATAAAAACGGAAAGGCGGCGGTGCGGTTGAAATTGGACGAGTTGCGGCAAGATTGCTGGAACCTGGATCCCTCCCTCGGCAAAGACGAGGGAAGCAAGATGGGAATCCAGAAATCCGCCGACTGGATCGAGATCCGGGTCGTCTCCGCCTCCAAGGCGCCTTACCACGAAGCCGCCGACCTATCTTCAGAGAAGAAAAGCTACGGCCTGCGCGGTGAAGTCTTAAAGGTGCTCGAGAAAATCCCGGGCTGGCGCCGAATCTCGGCGGATGGCCGCAAAGAAGCCTGGGTTCAAGAGAGCGACTTATCCCCTACTGTTCCCGTCGACGCGATGCCCGAGCCGGCGAAGATCAAGGCGCCTAAGTCCCCCGCCAAAGCGCCCTCGACATCGGCAAAGCCCGTGGAGACCATCACGCCCGCGATTTCGACGCCCGCCATGACAACGGACCGTTTACCTTCGACGAAGGAACTGGTGGATCAACTCAAGGTCAAGGACGCCCAAGCCTTCGAGATGGCGCTCACTGTTTTGCAAAATCCGGATAAACGGCCGGATTTGGCGCCGAAGGCCCAGGCAGTGGAAGCGGACCTCAACAGGATCGTCGCCCAACTGAATGCCGCCGATCCCGGCGCCTATCAAAAGGAATCCCACCGCATCTCCGAGACGTTTTTGGATCTGCAATACGTGAAGCAGGCCCAACCGGTGGTGAGCTTGCGGTTGAATCAAGAGATTCGGCGCCGTCCGCCGAATTAAACCAACTTCTCCGAATACAACCAAACCGCCCCTTCCATGCCCTTCTTCCAATCGGGCAGGAACAGGCTCTCGTTCTCGCCATGGGCATTGCAGTAAGGATCTTCTAGTCCGATCAAGAGCGCCGGAATGCCGCCGAACTCCTTCGTCAAAGGTTCGACGAAGGGAATCGATCCGCCGCATCCAATGAACACCGCATCGCGCCCGAAACCCTTCTTCAGCGCCCGAGCCGCCGCTTCGTAGGCCGGGCCCACCGGGTCGACCTTCCATGGGTTTCCCGCGGTGCCCGGCTTGACGTTGACTTCGGCGCCGTAGGGTGGATCCTTCGCGAGGAAATCGCAGAGGCGCTCGAGGCTTTTCTTGGGATTCATCCCGCTGACAGTGCGGATGGAAACCTTGGCCCTAGCCCACTCCACGATCTGATTGCTGGTCTTGGCCACCTGCGGCGCGTCGATGCCCAGGATAGCGCAGGCAGGCCGGCACCAGATGCGCTCGTAGGCGCTGAATTCTTGTTCGCCCGAGAGTTGCAGAGACGAGACCCCGCCAATTTCTTGCAAGAATTTTTTCTCGTCGAAGGGCAAGGCGCGAAGCCGCTCTTTCTCGACGCCTTCCACGGGTAGGATCCCCTCGTAAAAATCCGGAATGGCGATCTTCCCATCAGCCGTCGTGAGGCGAGCGAGAATTTTGTTCAACACCGTCAGGGCGTCGATGGTTGGACCGCCCCACATGCCGGAGTGGACGGGATGATCCAGGGTTCGGACCTCGACGATCGCATCGACCAGGCCGCGCAGCCGGTAGGTCAGCGAAGGCAAGCCTATGTCGAGGTTCGCCGTGTCGGTCAGCACCATCAGGTCAGCCTTAAGACGGTCTTTATAATGAGTGACGAATTCCCCCAAATGCGCGCTTCCCGTTTCTTCTTCTCCTTCAATCAAAAAGCGAACGTTGACGGGAAGTTTGCCGCTCGACTTCAAGTAAGCCTCGAGCGCGAAGAGATGCATCAAAGCGCCAGCCTTGTCGTCGACGACGCCGCGACCATAAAGCCGGTCGCCGCGGCGCTCGGGTTTGAAGGCCGGGGAAAGCCACTTCTCTGGGCGGCCCGGAGGCTGGACGTCGTGGTGCGCATAAAGCAAGATCGTCGGAGCGCCGGGAGCGTGAAGCCAATCACCGACGACGAAGGGCGGAGCGCCGGAAATTTCGAGGATCTCGACGTGCTCGAGACCCACCGCTTCCATCTTACGCGCGGTCCATCTCGCCGAGTCGACGAGAGGCTCGGGAGGATAACCAGGAAAACTCACGGAAGGAATTTTGGAGTAATCGATCAAATCTCGAATGAAGCGTTCGAAATTGGTGTGGATATATTGAATGGCTTGCTCGGTGTTGGACATGCTGGCAAATTACGTCAAACGTCGAAACCAACCAAGATTTTTTCGCAAAGAGGAGCTGTCATGCCTTACATCACGCCGCCGCAGCGTCAAAAACTCGACAAAGACCCCCGTCCCACCGATGCGGGAGAGCTCAATTACACCATCACTCGCTACCTTTTGAGCTACCTCGAAGACAAGGGCCTGAAGTACTCAACCCTCAATGAAATCATGGGCGTCCTGAATTGCGTCACCCAGGAATTTTACCGCCGTTGGGCCGCTCCTTATGAAGATCTCAAGATCCGCGATAATGGCGACGTTGGGCCCTTTCCACGCGAGATATCCACGCCAAAGTGAGAATTTCTCAAAATCGTTTTTCATTTTGACAAATCAACAGTTTATCCACAGCTCCTAAGGGGCTGAAATGATTCCACAAGGAAATTTTTATCCACAGGGTTATTGGCATGCTGTTTGTAACTTATAGGCAATGTAACGTATGGCCATAAGGAGGCAAAATGACCCAACCTAAATTCCAAGCCCTAGCCGACCTTGTCGGTAAAAGGCGCCAAGACCACCTCAACGAGATCCACCGAAGCCCCAACCGAGACTGGGAAATCCCCCAAGGAGACAAAACCCAGCCATCCTTTCAGCAAGCCAACCTGACCTTCGAAGACCTAAGCCCCGTCCTCGAGGTCTTCCAAAACTTCGACGAGCGCTCGCGGGAGATCGAATGGACCTACTACAGCGCCTCAGGAGAGTTCCTGCTGCAGTTCGGCTTCGCACTGGCGACGAACCGCTACGAGATCCATAGCGTTCATCCCGAGCTCTTCCTGGCTCGCGAGGAGATGCGCGGTTTCTTGGAGGCCATCAACCGCCGCCTAGGCTCCGCCTACCCTGTCCTGGAACTGGTCGCCGAGGAAGGCCGCAACCCGAGCATTCAAAGGAAGACAAATTAGATTGAAGGGCGCCTCCGGCCTTAATAGAGAGGACGGATGCCCGAACTTCCTGAAGTCGAAACCATTCGGCGGAGCTTAAAGACCTTAGAAGGCCGACATATCGTCCGACTGGACTTCTCGTCCTTGGCCCCCGTCGAAACCACCCAGCCGCGGCACATCCGTCGCGCCTTGGCCGACCATCCCATCCTGCGGCTGGAACGCCGGGGAAAGTACCTGCTGATCCGCTCGGCGCAAGGGGGAGCCCTCGTCATTCATCTCGGAATGAGCGGTCGACTCACCTTCTTCGACCCTCCACCCAAGAAATTCGAGAATCACACCCATCTGATCCTGCGCTTTGAAGACGGTTCGGCGCTGGCCTATCAGGACGCAAGGCGTTTCGGGACCCTCTCGCTGACCGAGTCGGCCGACGGAACCGACAATCCCTTCTTGCAGCGTCTAGGTCCCGACTACATCGACCCACTGCTCACCGAAGAACAATTCATCGCCCGTTGCCGCCGCCACCCCGGGCTGAACCTCAAGGCCTTGACCCTGAACCAAGGCATCGCCTCGGGCCTGGGAAACATCTACGCCTGCGAGGCCCTGTACCGAGCCAGCCTAGACCCACGACGCAAAGTAAGACGGAGTAAAAATTCGGAATTGGCGAGCCTGCTCGAGGCCGCCCGCCAAAGCCTGGAATTAGGGATCAAGCACGGAGGGAGCAGTCTCAGGGATTACTTCGACGGTCTGGGGAATCGCGGCGTGATGAAAGACTTTTTACAGGTCTACGACCGGGAAGGACAGCCGACTTTAGACGGCCGAGGCACGGTCAAACGCATCGTCCAGCAGGCACGTTCGACCTTTTTCTGCCCCGAGGTTCAGCGTTAAATTTCTGGCAAAAATACTTATAATGATTGACTAAAATCCTTGGCCTTTATAGACGTCTCGCCGTAAAATTTTGTTTGAAAATGGGGACGTAGCTCAATTGGGAGAGCGCCTGAATGGCATTCAGGAGGTCGGCGGTTCGATCCCGCTCGTCTCCACCATTTTTTCATATACTTACGAGTTTCTCTCCAAGGAACTCTCGTCTCGTGCCCACAATATGCCCACAAGTTTAACTGCTGCCCCTGGCAGGATTTGAAACTTTGCTCGTTTCATCTCTTGCATGGAGGGAAGAAGTTTTGGGCGACTTTCGGATGCAGCTTATGACGAGCCAAGAGGCTGCAGAGGGCATCCAACTACCCCCATCGAAGCTCCGGTTTCAGCATTGAACTCCGCTGTACCTAGGAAGAAAATCAAAAGCGTTCCGGCTAAGGAATGAAAGGGGATCTTATGAAAATCCTATTTCTTATCTTAGCTGCGTTTTTTATTTCCGCTCAGGCAGAGGCCCAGTCATTGGCGCCTTTTAATTCAAGCTTTAATGGGAAATACATTGATTTGGCTCGTCAAGGCTGTTGCTCTTGGCATGGAGGAGTTTGCGGTTGCTCCTTTGGAAGCGCTCGCTGTTGCGATGGTAGCGCAAGCCCTTCTTGCGGGTGCCTAAAGCCAGATGCACAAAATAAAGATCTCTCAAGTCTACTTTGTTGGGACGATTACGAGCAGAAACCGGTAATCAAAGGGCATTAGCCACTAATTTTCCTAAGAATATAGCGAACGGTACAATATCCCGCTCGACGCTAGCTGACTCCAGTGCCGACATATAAGCGGTCCGCCGCTCCACCGGACCGACCCCTCTTTCTCCTCCCTCAAAAGCTCGAAAAAAGCGGGCATCAGATCTCGAACCGCTTCCGCGCTCGGCGGAACATGCTTGGATTGCCGAATATAAACCGGAGCGTTGCGATACCCCGCAAGATCCGAAACTTTTAAAAGCCCAGCCGTCACGCTCGGCGCAAACATTTCCCGATACCAGTCTCCATGATCTTCGTCAGCAACCAGTCCCGGATTCTCTCTTTTAAGTACCCGCCGCAGGCTATCTGTGACTCTTTCAAAGGCCAGATAGTATCCGCGCGCGGCTAGTGCATTGCGATGCTCTCGATCGACTTCATTGGCATCGGGATTCCAGATTCCGCCGCGCACCCTTTCGATAAGTTCGCGACTGACGCGATAACCTTCGATCGATAGCGAATGATAGGCGTCCGTGACGTAGGCATCTTCGACTTTCTTGAGATAGGCCTTGATATCTCGGCGCCTCGCGGGAGCTTTGGGAAAATGATCGATGATCGGCTGGCGCATCTCTTGCCACATGAGCCGCAGACGATTCACATAGGGGGAAACTCCCCTCCCCGTCCCCGATAAGTGA
>JAIOPF010000194.1 GCA_021414045.1 Deltaproteobacteria bacterium
CAGGCGGCGACCACGAGAAAGAAAACGAGGTAGCGACGAATCATCTAAAACTTGGAAAACAGGCGCAGGAAAGTCCTTACCATGATTCCGGTCCCGCCCTTCGGGGAATAGGCCCAAGGCTTGTTGGCCCAAGAAGGCCCGGCAATATCCAAGTGGACCCACTTCGCGTCCTCGGCGACGAAATTCTTGAGGAATAGGGCACCGTTGATGGTGCCGCCGTAGGGACCGCCGATATTCTGGATGTCGGCTACGTTGCTCTTCATCTCTTCGGCGTACTCTTCGGCCAAGGGAAGTTCCCAGATCTTCTCGCCGCATTCTTCTCCCGTCTCCTTGAGCTTTTGGATGAGATCGGCGTCCGTGCCCAAGGCGGCGGTATAGAGGTCTCCCAAGGCCACCAAGGCGGCTCCCGTTAGGGTCGCGATATCGATGATGTAGTCGACCTTGCGATTTTTGGTGAGATAGCTGAGGGCGTCCGCCAAGGCAAGACGGCCTTCCGCGTCGGTGTTGAGCACCTCGATGGTCTTGCCATTGTAGGCCTTGACCACGTCACCGGGCCTTTGCGCGCCGCCATCGGGCATGTTTTCGGCGGAGGCAATATAGCCGAAGACCTCGACAGGAAGCTTCAAGAAGGGCAGCAGTCCCATTACCGCAAGGACGGTGGCCGCTCCGGACATATCGTCCTTCATGGTTTCCATGCTCTTCGCGGGCTTCAGGGAAAGCCCTCCGCTGTCGAAGGTGATGCCCTTCCCGACGATGGCGATGCGCTTCTTCACGCGACCCTTGGGGCGATAATGCATCTCGACAAATACGGGCGGCTCCGGCGAACCCATGCCGACGCCGTACAGGGCTCCCATCCCGATGCTCTTCAATTGGCGGTGATTGAAAACCTTGGTGCGCAGGCCGCGGATCTTCTTCGCTTCGCGGCCGAGAAATTCGGGGGGTTTGTCGCGAGCCGGCGTGTTGACCAGGTCGCGCGCGTAGTTGACGCCCTCGGCGATCTTTTCGCCAACCTTCAAGCCCGACTGGAAAGCTTTACCGGCCTTGGCATCGGGCAAAACATAGCGCAGCTCTTTCAAGCCCTGATCCTTGTCCTTCTTGCTCTTGTATTTGTCGAATCTATAAAGTCCCAATACCGCGCCCTCGGCATAGGCCTGCCCGGCCTCTTGCGCGGAGGCTTTCTTATCGAGAGCCAAAGGCAATAAGGAAACGACTTTTTTCGCTTTGATCTTCTCGGCGGCCTGCGCGGACTTCGAGGCGGCCTTGCGAAGGCTCTCGAGGTTGGCTTTCTTCGCCGAACCGAGGCCCATGAAAAGCACGTAATCGAATGGCAGTTTCCCGTGAGTGGCGAAGAGACGGGAATCCCCCGCCTCGCCCTTGAATTCTTCTTTCTTCAGGAGCTGCAAGGGAGCCTGGCCCAATTTTTTCAGGGCGGCGACTATGGCCGGATGCGAAAAAGGTTTTTCATCGAGAAAAGGCAGGACCAGCAAATCGCCGGAACCCAGGGAAGAAGGTCGACTTTCAACGGAGAATTTCATAAAAGGACAGACTCCTTTGGAAAAACAAGGGTTTAATCCTAAGACTCTAGCAGAGGCGCCGATGAAGGAACAAGTAATTCTCGAAGAAACCCGCGGCTTTTGTCGAACCTTAATTCTGAACCGTCCCGAGGCCAAGAACGCCTATAATTTTGAATTGGCCGCCGCCATTCCCGCCGCGCTGGACCGCGCGGCGAAAGACCGCAAATTGAAGGTGGTCGTGGTGAGGGGCGCGGACGGCTCCTTCTCCGCCGGTGGTGACATCAAGCTTTTCCACCAAAATCTCAAGACCAGCGACCAGGCCTTCCGCAAGATCAGCAGCCACCTCAATCGGGCGATCCGCACCATCGGTAAAATGCCGCAGATCGTCATCGCCGCGGTTCAGGGGCCCGCCTACGCGGCGGGATTCGGATTGGCCCTGGCTTGCGACTTGACCGTCGCCTCGCGCCTCGCGAAACTCTCCCCGTCTTTCATCAATATCGCCTTGGCGCCCAATGCCGCCTCGACTTTTTACCTTCCGCGAATCATCGGCCCCAAGCGAGCCCTCGAGGCCTTCTTAACGGGAAGGGTCTTCGCCGCTCCCGAAGCCCAGGCCTTGGGAATCGTCAACCACGTCTGGCCGGAAGAAAGTTTTGAGGAAGAATTGTCGCGCTTCGTCGACGGACTAATGTCACGGCCGACCTTGAGCCTGACGCGGATCAAACGAATGCTGCGGGCCTCCCTGGAAAACCCCCTGGGCCGTCAAATGGAGTTGGAAAAACGCGAGATCGCCGCGTCGTCTTTAAGCGCGGATTTCACGGAAGGCGTCACGGCCTTCGTCGAAAAGCGCAGGCCGGCCTTCAAAGGCAAGTAGCCCTAGATCTCGTAATCCGTGAAAATCAGCCTCTTCATGCCCCGCCCCGCGCGGAGATTCACGTAGCGGAATTCCTCGATTTGGTAAGAAATCTGTCCGCCCTCCGACAACTTCTCGTTGTAGAAAATATGCTCGGGAATGATGGCGGTGAAGTTGAACCCATTCTCCGCCTCGATCTCGAGCTTGATATTGATGCCCAGGAACGAGCGTCGGACGATGCGCCCCTGCATGGCATAGGCGTTGGAACTACCGGAAATGTAAATGTCCTGGGGTCGAAAAAAGACGCGAATCTGGTCGCCGTCGCGCATGCCGTTCTCGCCGTTCTTTGGGATGCTGTAGGCGCCAAACTGCAATTTACCATCGACCACTTGCGCGTCATGAATGTTCATCAGGCCCACGAAGTTGGCCACGAACTCCGTGGCGGGTCGCTTGTAAATCTCTTCGGGAGGTCCGCCCTGCTCGATGACTCCATGGTTCATGACATAGATCTTGTCGCAAATCTCGAGGGCCTCTTCTTGGTCGTGTGTCACGAAAAGGCTGGTGACATGCATCTCGTCGTGAAGCTTGCGCAGCCATTCGCGAAGCTCCTTCCGGATCTTCGCGTCGATGGCGCCGAAGGGTTCGTCGAGCAGCAAGACCTTGGGCGAGGGAGCCAAAGCGCGGGCCAAGGCCACCCGCTGCCGCTGTCCGCCGGAAAGCTGATGGGGAAAACGCTTTCCCAAATCCTTGAGACCGAGCAAAAGCAGCAACTCTTCCACCCTAGTCTGAATATCCGCCTTGCTGGCGCCTTGGACTTGAAGCCCGAAGGCAATGTTCTGGAAAACCGTCAACTGCTTGAACAATGCGTAATTCTGAAAGACGAAACCAACGCCTCGCTTTTGCGTCGAAAGCCGCGTCACGTTTTCTCCGCC
>JAIOPF010000251.1 GCA_021414045.1 Deltaproteobacteria bacterium
GGTAGCGGACGCGAGTCGTGCGGTGGGCTTGGCGGGCGTGATGGGCGGCGAAGGTTCCGGCGTCTCGGAAACGACTCGGGATTTGCTTCTGGAAAGCGCCTTCTTTGTTCCCGACGTCGTGCGCAAGGCGGCGAAACGGGCTGGGCTGCAGACCGAGTCTTCCTACCGATTCGAAAGAGGCGTGGATCCCAACGGGTGCGTGGAATCCCTGAATCGCTTGGCGGCCTTGATTCAAGAGTGGGCCGGCGGAGAGGCGAGCGCGGATCAAGTCGACCAATACCCCGTTGCCGTCGCCGCCTTGGATATTTCCCTGCGACGCAAGACTTTGGATCGGGTGCTCGGATACGACGCCGGCTGGGATAAAATCCCCGAGGCCTTCAAGAGCCTCGGCATGGAAGGGAAGGCTTTGGCCGGGGAAGAGTATACTTTCCGCGTTCCGACCTTTCGCAGCGATCTGCGTCGTGAGATCGATCTCGTCGAAGAGGCGGCCAGGCTCTATGGGTACCATCGGATTCCGACCCAATATCCCAGCATCGCCTTGAATGAGATCCCCCCGCACCGTGAGAGCCCCTTGGATCGCCTGCGCCGCGTTTTGGTCGGCTGGGGCTTCACCGAGGTCTTGCACTACAGTTTCACTTCGCCTCAGGCCTTGAATCGTTTCGGTTTTGCGGCTCCCGAAGAGACGACGCTCATGAACCCCATCAGCGAAGAGCTCGGGGTCATGCGTTCCAGTCTCTTGCCGCAGATGGCTCAGACGCTGAAGCAGAATCTGTTTCGCGGCAATAAAGATCTGAAACTCTTCGAATTGCGCCCGGTGTATCGTTCGGCCGAGGGCAGCCCTCCTTTTGCCGAAGAGTGGAAACTTTGCTTGGGAATCAGTGGGTCGAGGCGCGCCTTGCACTTTATGGAGAAGGAAGAGGGTGTTTCTCTCCTCGACCTCAAAGGTTACTTGAAGGCTTTGGCGGAACTATATGGACAGGGAGGCTTTTTTGAGTCTCCATCTGGACGCGGTTATTTTCATCCGAAGCGTCAGGCCGCCTTGGTTTGGCAAAAGATGGACGGTGCTAGGTTCGATATGGGGGGGCTTGGAGAGCTGCATCCCATCCTGGCGGAAGAGTGGGGTTTGAGGGTGCCTGTCGCCCTTGCTGAAATTCCCTTAGATCTCTTTTTGACAGAATCGAAAAATCCTGTAAAATTTCAAGAGGTATCGCCGTTTCCCTCGGTTTGGAGGGATTTGAACCTGGTGGTCGGCGAATCCGTCTCCCAGGGGGAGATCTTGGCGGAGATCCGGGCCCATGGCGGACCCTGGCTGCGCCAAGTGGTCTTTTTCGACCTTTATCGGGGAAAACCCCTGGTCGAGGGCCAAAAGTCCATGACCTTTACCCTAGAGTACGGCGCGCCTGAGAAGACCCTGACGGACGAAGAGGTCAATCAGGCCCGTGAACGGCTACTTGGAAATTTGAAAGAGCACATTGGCGCGTCGCTGCGCTGAGTTCATTAGGAGGTTGTTATGACCAAAGCGGATCTCGTCGAGTCGATCTACGAAAAGATCGGTTTCTCCAAGAAAGAGTCTTCCGACATCGTGGAGATGATCTTCGACACCATGAAAGACACCCTGGAGCGGGGTGAAAAGATCAAGATCAGCGGCTTTGGTAACTTCGTCGTTCGGGCCAAACGACCCCGCATGGGGCGCAATCCTCAGACCGGCCAAGAGATCGAAATCTCGGCCCGGCGGGTGCTCACCTTCAGGCCTTCCCAAGTACTCAAACAAGCACTTAATAAAGAATAGTCTAAGTCTAGGAATTCTAACAATTCCTTGACAGTGAGGGATAGCTTTCTGCTATGAAGGCCGCGGGTATCTCTTTATGAAAACGGAAGAAGCCACGCAGAAACGCGATCCTTACGCTTCGGTCATCCCCGATAAGGTCTATTTCAAGATCGGAGAGGTGGCCGATATCGTCGGCGTGAAACCTTATGTTTTGAGGTATTGGGAGACGGAGTTTCCCGATATCGCTCCCGCGAAGAGCAAGAGTAAGCAGCGCTTGTACAAGCGCAAGGAAGTCGAAGCGATCTTGCGAATTCGGGATCTGCTCTATAAAGAGAAGTTCACGATCGAAGGGGCGCGAAAACGTATCAAGGAATTAGCCCGTAAGCCGCGAGAGAAAGACAACTCGCCTCAAATTTCCTTGGGCCTGCCCATCTCCCCTCCCAATGATGAGTCTTTGATCGAGATCCGAAAGAAATTGGAAGAGTTGGCGAAGATTCTTGAAAGTCTCTAACGTTTTTGTTTAGGTGCCACCTCCGCGCATGGTGGAAAGATTGCCGTCGAATGAATCCCCAGACGGTAAATCGGGGCGTAGCGCAGCCTGGTAGCGGATGATCCAAGGGGGAAAAGGATTTCCCCCTCTCCCTCGGCAAAGCCGAGTGATTCACCCCCAATCTGGCTTGGGGCGGGGCCCCAAGGGAGCGCGCGGGGAGGAAAGTTTTTTTTTATTGCCGTCGAATGAATCCCCAGACGGTAAATCGGGGCGTAGCGCAGCCTGGTAGCGCACTCCCTTGGGGTGGGAGTGGTCGCTGGTTCAAATCCAGTCGCCCCGACCATAGAATCCTCCGGTTATGATTAACCGGAGGATTTTTTTTGTCTGGCATCAACCGATTCCCCATTCCTCCATAATTCCTCCTAGCGACCTTCAAAAAAATCCTGTAATAACAAGTTAATGCTCATCTTAGTCTCGAACGACGACGGCATTTATGCCGAAGGTATCCAGGTTCTCGCTGACACTTTAAAGAAGATCGCTCGCGTCGTGGTGGTGGCTCCCGATCGTGAAAAATCCGCCGCTAGCCATTCGCTCACCTTGCACCGTCCTTTGCGCATCATCGAAGTGAAGAAAAATTACTACGGCGTTACCGGAACCCCCGCCGATTGCATCGGCCTCGGCGTCAACGAGATCCTCCATCGCAAGAGGCCGGATCTGATTATTTCCGGAATCAATCACGGCGGCAATCTGGGCGACGACGTGCATTATTCGGGCACTGTTTCCGCGGCCCTCGAGGGCGCGATGATGGGCATCCCCTCCATCGCCGTTTCTCTGGTGCTGCGCGACGGACATCCTTATTTCAAGCCGGCCGCGAACTTCGCCGCGAAACTAGCGAAATTGGTTCACAAAGAAGGGCTTCCCAAGGGCATCGTCCTCAACGTGAACGTTCCCAACCTCCCGCAGAGCAAGCTCAAAGGTTATGCCTACGGCAAGCTCGGTAAGCGCAATTACAGCGACATCATCATCGAGAAGCTCGATCCGCGGAAGAAGAAATACTACTGGATCGGCGGCGACGAGATCGGCTACGAGAATATTCCCGGCAGCGACTGCAACGCCATTTTGGAAAAGAAAATCGCGATCACTCCGATCAAAGTGGATATGACCGATTACCCCTTTTTAGAAAAGATCCGAACCTGGAAGGTGTAAATGTCGGGCCTTTCCTGGAAAAAAACTCCCGGGCCCCCGGGGCCTCCCAAGCAGGACGGCAACGGCGACTATGCCATCTCGCGCAAGCGCATGGTGCGCGAGCAGTTGATCGCCCGCGGCATCCGCGACGAACGCGTGCTCGAGGCCTTTCTCAAGGTCCCGCGCCATCTCTTCGTTGAAGAAGGTCTTCGCCCCATGGCTTATAACGATCATCCGCTCTCGATCGGGCAGGCCCAGACCATTTCCCAGCCTTACATCGTGGCTTATATGCTTGAGGCCTTGCATCTCACTCCCCAGGACAAGATCCTAGAGATTGGCACCGGTTGTGGTTACCAAACCGCGATCTTGGCCGAACTGACCACCCAAGTTTATTCCATCGAGCGCATCAGCGGCTTGCTGCTCAAGGCCAGGAATATCCTCAAGCGCCTACACTACAAGAACATCCATTTGAAGCTCGGGGATGGTACCTTGGGGTGGCCTGAAAAAGCGCCCTTCGACGCCATCGTCGTGGCGGCGGGTTCCCCGCAAGTGCCCCAGCCTTATTTCGACCAATGCTCCGAGGCGGGGCGTTTCATCCTTCCGGTGGGCAACGAATTTTCCCAAGACTTGGTCCTTTATCGAAAGGTCTCCGGAGAGTGGCAGCGGCAAACTCTCTCCGGCTGCCGATTCGTCAAACTGAAGGGGAAGCATGGCTTCGAACCAACCTAGGATCCTTGGCCTGGCATTGATTTGTCTTTTGGCGGCCTCCGCTTGCGGAGGCGGGCACAAGGTTTCCACCGCCAGTAGGGCCGGCATTCAGAAAAATAAAACGATGCATCCTTCAGGATTCGCGGCGGGCAGGGAAGTCGGCTACTTCATATGGCCGGTTCCCGGGCCCATCAATTCACCTTATGGCTTTAGGCACGGAAGGCGCCATGTCGGGATCGATATCGGCGGCGACGAGGGCGCCCCCGTCTATGCCGCCGCCCCTGGCGAGGTGGTGTTCGAGGGCAAGTTCGGTGACTATGGGAACTTCATCGTGTTGAAGCATGACAACGGGCTCTTCACCGCCTACGGCCACAACGAAAAAAACCTCGTTGACATGGGCGATCGGGTGAAGCAAGGACAGCGCATCGCCAAGCTCGGCAGCACCGGGAATGCCAGCGGAGACCATCTGCATTTCGAGATCCGCGATATCGAGGGGGTTTACGATCCCTTGGATTTCTTGCCCGACGAGCGTTACAGCAAAAGATGATAGGCCGCGATTAGGCCTCGCAGGAGTATTCCATGGATCTGAAAAAAATCGTCCGCGACATCCCTGACTTTCCCAAGCCCGGCATCCTCTTCAAGGACATCACGCCGCTCTTGCAGAACCCCCAGGCCTTCAAAGTGGTCATCGACAGTTTCGTGGCGCGCTACAAAGACAAGCCTATCGACGTCATCGTGGGCATCGAGTCGCGGGGGTTTCTGTTCGGTTCGGTTTTGGCTTACGTTTTGGGAAAAAGTTTCGCGATCATGCGGAAGAAGGGCAAGCTGCCCTACACGACGGTTTCCTATACCTACAAGCTGGAATACGGCGAGGATACCATCGAGCTTCATGAAGACGCGATTCCGAAAGGCGCTCGCGTGCTGATCGTCGACGACTTGCTCGCCACCGGAGGCACGGCTGCAGCCGCGGCTCACCTCGTTAAAAAAATGGGCGGGAAGGTCGAGGAAATGGCCTTCGTGATCGAGCTGGATTTTCTCCAAGGCAAGAAAGCCCTGGGGGATTCTCCGGCCTTCAGTCTCATCCATTATTGATCAAGACAAGCGAATCCAGGGGTTATTTTCCGGCCAAGGCCGCGTTGATGATCTTGCCGACGTCGGTGTTGTCGATGAATCCGCGCACGCGGTCGGCATAGGCCGAGGGCCCGGTGGCGAGGATCATGACCGGCGTCGAGGTCGGCGTTCCGGAGGCCCAGACCGCGCTGGTCTGCGTGGCCGTAGCGCGGCCCAGCAAATTCGCGTGGACGTTCTCGCCGACGTAGAACTGCGAGAAATCCTGGGTCGTCGCGTTGTCCGAACCCGGGGCGCGATCGAGGATGGTCTTGGCCTGGTTCAGGTTCAGCTTGAGGGTGGTGTTCGTTTGCACGTCGTCGACCAGCATTTGGCCGGCTTCGTTCAAGTTCACCGTGGAACCCTGGGCGTAGAGCTTGTCCACGACTTCCTTCGTCATCAGATAGAAGCTCTTCCTTTGATCGATTAAGGCGTCATATCGGATCGTCGGAGCATAATCGTAAGGCGCATTGTACTCGTCTCCGCTCGGTAGCGTCAGGTCGTTGCCCTTGCCCTTGCTGTAGGCGAAGCCGAAACCGCCGGTCTCGTGGTCGGAGGTCACGATGACGAGGGTGTCGCTATGCGCGTCGGCATAGGCGAGGGCGGCGGTGATCGCGGCGTCGAAATCCAGGCCTTCCTGAAGCAGGGTGCCGGGATCGTTTTCTTGGGCGACTTGCGAGGTCATTCCACCTTGGACGACGAGTAGGAAGCCGTTCGGTTTCTTGTCCAAGACCTCGATGGCCTTGCTGGTCAGGTCGGCCAGCGAGGGCAGTGCGCTCAGGGACTTGCGGTCCGGCGAGCGCGGGAAAGTCGAGGCGGAGAAGATTCCCAAAAGCTTGGTGTCGGCGGCGGAAGCGATGGCGCTAAGTTGATCGCCCTTGCAGACGAATTGGTAGCCCTTGCTCTTGGTGTTCTCGATCAAATTGCTTTGGTCCGCGCGTTGGCTGGCGCCGTCCAGGGCGGCGTCGATGCCGCTGCATTCCGAAACGTCGCTCAACTTCATTGCGTTTGGATTGGCGCTGGGGGTCGCGGTCGGGAGAATAGGACCGAAGACGCCCGGATTGATGTCGATGGCGCGGTCGGGAATGGCGGTGATGACGCCGCTTCTCGCGATATCGGCGCTGGTCAGCATCGCGGTGGACTTGTTTTGCGGGATCAAATTCTGGGCGCCTCCGGCGAGCAGGACGTCGACCTTGGGATCTTCGAAGATCTTCGCGGCGATCTCGTTCTCTTGCTCGCTGTCGAGGGAGTGGGTGAGATAAGGGGCCACGCCGGGGCCGCTGACGCGTGCGTTGGAAACCACGCCGGTTCCCTTGCCTTGGGCTTGGGCCTTCTCGAGGATGTTCACGCAGGGATGGCCGTTGGCGTCGAGACACACCGGGTTGTTGCGGGCCTTGAGGCCGCAGGCGATGGACCACTTCGCCGATCTGCTGTGGGCCCATGCCGCTTCCGACCAGGAGGATGACGTTCTTTACCGAGCTGGTCGAGGTCGGCGGCGTCACCGGTCCTGGGGTGTTCTCACTGGGAGGAGGATTTGAAGTATCGGGATTGCCGCCCGTGTCGACCGGAGTTCCTTCATCGGTCGAGGCGCTGTCCGCCGCGGCTGGACCGTTGTCGCAGCCGGCTAGGCCGGAGAAGAAGGTGAAGCTGACCACGGAAAAAGCCAGGATCAAGATATTCAGCGTCGATTGGGATCGGAACAATGCGCGAACCTTCGTCATATATTCTCCTAAGTGGGCCCTAGAGTCTTGGGATTCGGGTATTGATCGGCTGCTTTTACGGGATGTTGTGTCATCGCTTGGTGAATTTTTGGTGAATTCGGGGCTGGGACCTGCTTCTCCGCTCCTGGGGGCCCCTCCTCCGAAGCCGGAGGGGCCCCCAGGGCAAAACCCCCCATAATTATTAGAGGCTTTAGGGTGATGGGGGGTTTTGAAGTCGCTGCGAAGCAGGTCCCAGCCCCGAATTCACCAAAAATTGGCGATTTTAGGGTGGTGGGGGCGGGGAATTCTTTTGTAAGTGCTTGAATTTTATTTTATTTTTTATCGCTGGGCTCGCCGGTGAAGAAGCCTTTGACGGCTCCGCCGGCTTTTTTGAAGGCGTGCCCTGTGGCTTTTCCGCCTTTCACGATCCCGTGTCCGGCGGCTTGAAAACCCTTTTCCATTTCGCTGCCGGCTGTCTTGAAGCCGCGTCCTACCACATAAATGCCGCCTTTTTGGCCGCTGTGGCTGCCGATGGGTTTTTCTTCTTTGGCGTCTTGCTCCGCCTTCTCGTCAGCATGCGCGATGCCAAGGATCTGGAGGTGAGCCAGGGTGAAAGAGAGCAGGATGGCGAATAAGAGGCTGAGGCGTTTCATAGGCATTCCTTCCGACGGGGTGAGCGGGGGAAAGGTCACAATTTTTTTGAGACGAGCTTTTGAACCTTCTCCAAGGCTCTTGAATCATGAATCGGGACCAATGTCACCTCATTGCTGTGAGCGATGAGCTCGGCCAATTTGAGCCGAGTGAGGCGGGCTTGGGTTTTGTCAAAATCCGAAGTCCATTCGGCCACCGGGGAACGGGCTTCGGGCTGGCCTCTCTCGTCCACTGTCCAGAGGGCGTCGCCGACGAAGAGAATACGTTGCCCGTCGGGAAGATTGGCAAAGACTCCCAGAGACCCGGGAGTATGGCCCGCCAAAGAAACCAGGACGATGGATCCGTCACCGAAGAGGTCCAGGCTTTGAGAAAAGTTTTCATAAGGTTCGTTTTTGAGTTGGATGGGAACCAGGCGGTGTTTCAGCGCGGAAATTTGCTCGGGAAAGACTCCGTGGCGGAAGGGGTCTTCGGGTATTTCGGAAAATTCCTTCTCGGCCGCCAACATTCGGACGGGGATGTCGGGAAAATCCAAGGCGCCGCCCAGATGGTCGAAATGGGCGTGGCTGATCAGGAAGAAGTCGCGCTTGGGATCCAGGATGGGGAATGCGGCTTGTTTTGCCAGAGGCATGGTTGGGAAAAACGTCAGCGGGTCCAAGAGACGGTGATCCCAGGAGGCCCGCGCCACTTGCTCGGAAAAATGCATTCCCAAACCCGAGTCGAGGACGATATTGCCCTTAGGATGACGTATCAAAACGACGCTGTGAGTGAGGCGCTCTTTTTCCAGTAGTTCGCCACCGCGGCGCACGTAGGCCTCGGGCGCGGTCGAATAGCCCGTCTCGAAGACTTGCAACTGCAGCGTCGGGAGATTCTTCATGGAAGCACGAGCGGCGAAATGCGAAGCGTGCAGTGCGGGATCGCGCACGGGATATTTGAGGGCCAAGATCAGTCCGAGAACGGCCAGTAAAAAAAAGGTGACTCCAACCAACAGTACCTTTTTCAGAAATCGCATAGGCGTCAAGACTCGAGTATCAAGGCGGGAAAACTGGTGAAATGCAGCGCGTCGGTTTCCTTGCCTTCGCTGGGCTCGAGGCAGCTGCAAAAAGTTTCGATGTTCTTGATCCAGTTCTCGAGATCCAGCCCCATGAAATGCCGCATCTTACGCTCGGACATCTCTTTGAGGCAGAAGTGAAAGCGCTTCTGGGACTCGCGCAATAGGTTCTGAAATCCCTTCTCGCTGCCGGAAAAAAGTTTCAGGAGGGAAGCTGAAAATTGGATCAGGCCTTGGAGGTATTGCCCCTCAAGGTCGGTCTTTGGGGTGGTCAGCCAAATCGTCTCCCAGGCCTCATGGGCCTCCCACCAATAGCCGTTATTGAACAGGTCGATGCCGTAGAGGTAAAGGTCGTTCTGCTTCCATTTTTCGGGAGGGAGATATTCGGGCTTCTCCTCCTCCTTTTTGTAACTGTGCCCCTTAGGATCGATCACGGGATGGGGATGCATGCTCGGGACGTAGCGATACTTGTGAAAAGCTCTCTGGGAATAGCGTAGAACGGCTAATTGCATAAGGAGCGAGTGAAATACCGAGGCCCGTTTTATTTAGTTGAAGCTAATAGGCAATGAGATATCAGTTTTCGCGCCACAAACATACCATTTTTTAGGGAGCTCGACATGTCGGAAATCGTCTGGAAACCTTACGGCGACTATTTGGAAAAATCGAACATCTCCCGTTTCATGCGCAAGCAAGGGATTCCGGATTACGACACCCTGATCCAACGCTCCTGCTCGGACACCGAATGGTTTTGGACGGAATGCCTCAAAGACCTCGAGATTCGCTGGCAGCGCCCCTACGACAAGCTGCTCGATACTTCCGAGGGGTTCCCTTGGGCGAAGTGGTTCTTGGGCGGCAAGCTGAACATCGTCGACCATTGCATCGATCGTCAGGTGGAATTGGGCAACGCGTCGAAGCTCGCCTTCATCTGGGAGGGCGATTGCGGCGCTGTCAAGAAGGTCACCTACGGGGAATTGCAGTTCCAAGTCGATCGTTTGGCCGCGGCCCTGAAAAATTTGGGCGTGGGCGAGGGCGACCGCGTCGGTCTTTACCTCCCGATGATTCCCGAGATGGTGACCAGCTTTTTCGCCTGCCTCAAGATCGGGGCCATCGTGATCCCGATTTTTTCGGGTTTCGGGCCCGAGCCCTTGGCTGTTCGCCTCAAGAACGCGGATGCCAAGGTCTTGATCACCGCCGATGGATCCTTGCGCCGAGGCAAGGAAGTGGCCATCAAGCAAAGCGCGGACCTGGCCTTGAAGGATGTTCCTTCCGTGAAGCACGTCATCGTCGCCAAGCGACTCTTCAAAGAGATTCCCTGGCAAGAAGGGCGCGATCTTTGGTTCGATGATTTACTAAAACAAGATTTGCCGCCGGTGCCCACCGCCGTTTTGGATGCCGAGGCGCGCTGCATGATCATTTATACCTCGGGCACCACCGGCCTTCCAAAGGGGACCGTGCATACCCATGCCGGCTGCCTGGCGCAGATGACGAAGGAAGTCGGGTATTATTTCGACACCAAACCCGAAGACGTCTTTTTTTGGGTCACCGACATCGGTTGGATGATGGGCCCTTGGGAGATGGTTGGGACTACCGCGTTGGGCGCGACCTTCGTGGTTTTCGAAGGCGCCCCGGATTACCCGCGGCCGGACCGTCTTTGGGATGCTGCGGAACGCCATGGCGTCACCATCTTCGGCATCTCGCCCACCGCGATCCGCCTGCTGATGAAGTCCGAGGATTCTTGGGTTCAGAAACACGACTTGAGCAAGCTGAGGATCTTGGGTTCCACCGGCGAACCCTGGGATCCCCAATCCTATCGTTGGTTCTTCGACAAGGTCGGAGGCGGGCGCTGTCCCATTATCAATATCAGCGGAGGAACCGAGATCGTCGGTTGTCTGCTCGCGCCGCTTCCTATTACCGAATTGAAACCCTCCACGCTTCGCGGACCCGGTTTGGGCATGGATGTCGACGTCTTCGACGAAGACGGGAAATCGGTGCGCGGCGAAGTGGGTTATCTGGTCTGCAAGAAGCCGGCGCCCTCCATGACAAAGGCCTTTTGGAACGACAAAGAACGCTATCTCGACACTTATTTCTCGAAGTGGCCCGAGGTCTGGTTTCACGGCGACTGGGCCATCGTCGATG
>JAIOPF010000218.1 GCA_021414045.1 Deltaproteobacteria bacterium
TTTTGCCTTTTTCGATATCCTGGGCACAATGGGCCCTCATGAGAAACCATCGCTTCTTGCCGACCCTGTCCTTGCTCTTGGTTCTGAGCGCGGCGCCCGCCTGCGGAAAATTCCGTCCTCATAGCACCCAGGATGCCGAATTCCACCAGCGCGCCCAAACCCAGGAACAGGGCAAAATTTCGGTCTCGGTCGCCGCCCTTGGGGACAAGGAGAGTAAATATTATTTTGGGGTTCCTCTGGCCAAAAAGGGTGTGCAACCGCTCTGGATCAAGATTGTCAACAACGACACAAAGCCTTATTGGCTGCAGCCCATCAGTATCGACCCGGACTACTTTTCCCCGAATGAGGCCGCTTATCGCCATCACTTCGGCCATGCCAAGCGCGACCAGGCCCGGATGGATATTTATTTCAACGACCAGCAGGTGAATACCTATATTCCACCCGGTCAAACCGCCTCGGGTTTCCTCTATACCAATATCGATCAAGGCGCCAAAGCCGTGAGCGTCGAGTTGCTGGCCGAGAAGGAACAAAAGCGTTTCTCTTTCGTGGTCCCGGTTCCCGGGCTGAAGGCGGATTTCACGCTGGTGGATTTCGACGCGCTGTATAAGCCCGGAGAGATTCGCGACGTCAGCCTTCCCGAGCTGCGCCAGGAATTGGAGAAATACCCCTGCTGCACCTTCAATAAAAAACTCACCAAGAACAATGGCGACGCCGTCAACCTGGTCTTGATCGGCGACGACGAGGACTTGATCACCGCCTTCATCCGCCGCGGCTGGAAGGAAACGGCGGCCCAGGACAAGGGGTCTTCGATGCGCATGTTCAAGGCCTTTTTCTTCAAGTCGACCTACGAGAACGCCCCCATGGGCAAACTCTACCTGCTCGAACGCGGCCAGGACATGTCCTTTCAAAAACCGCGTCGCACCATCCATCAGCGCAACCATCTCCGCCTCTGGATGACGCCGCTGCGTTACCAGGGCAAGGCCGTGTGGATAGGGACCATCAGTCGCGACATCGGGATACGCGCGACTCTCAAATCGCCTTTTTTCATGACGCATAAGATTGATTCGGATCTCGACGAGGCTCGCGATTTCGTCCTCCAGGATTTGCTGGCTTCGGAAGCGGTGGGCAGTTTCGGTTACGTCAAGGGTGTCGGAGAGTCGAGTTACGAACATCCCATCAAGAATGCCATGGGAGATACCTGGTACACGGACGGACTTCGAGTGGTGGTTTTCTTCACCGATTACCCGACGCCGGTTCTCGACGTGAAACAGTTGCCATGGGAAACCCCGCCCCAGGAGCACGCCGATTTTTTCAAGGCCTATCCCGAATATCTCGAGGCCGACCCCTCGGTGCCCGTGCCGATTTCGGCGGCTCCCGCCAAGGCCCCCGCGGGTAAGTCCGATCTTTAGAGTTGGAGAAGGAGGAATCATTCATGCCTGCCAAGACAAGGAAAGCATTTCGAACAGGTTTTCTGCTTCTAATTTTATGTCTCGCTTCCGGGGCCTATGCGAAGGACGACAAGCCCCCCAAAGCGAAGGTCAAGGGCCAGACCAACTGCACTATGAAATTCGAACTGCGCAGCTGGGCGGTTTTCTATAAATCGGGGAAAGGCGAGGGCACCATCACCTGCGATAACAAGCAGAAGATGGACGTGAAAATTCGCACCCACGGCGGTGGCGTCCAGTTTGGCAAGAACAATATTGCCAATGGCCAGGGTAAATTCTCCCCCGTCAAAAATCTCGACGAGCTGATCGGAAAATACGCCTCGGTGGGCGGACACGGCGGTGCCGTCAAGTCGCGAATCGGCCAATCTCTCTCGAAGGACGATATCTCCCTTGATATCAAGGGCACCGGAACCGGGGTGGATTTCGGCTTCGACTTCGGGAGTTTTAGGATTTCGCGAATGACCGACCAAGACAAGGAAGAGTGGGAAGAGCGCGAAGAAAAGGAAGAAGCCAAGAAAGTCCAAGAAGCGAAGGAAAAAGCCGCGGAGGAAGCGGCCAAGAAGGAAGGATCAAAATGAAACTATTTTACAAGCCCGGAAGCTGTGCCCTGGCGCCGCACATCGCCCTGCACTGGATTGGCAAGCCTTTCGAGTTGGAACGGGTCGACCAGGACAAGATGCGCGCCCCGGAGTATTTGAAGCTCAATCCCTTGGGCAAGGTGCCCGCGCTGATCGAAGACGACGGTCAAGTCCTCACCGAATGCGGGGCCATCCTGGAATATCTGGCCGATCGCTCTCCCGAGACCAAGCTGGGGCCGGGCGCCGACCCGCGCGAGCGTTACGAGATCCACCAATGGCTCTCCCATCTCGGCGGCAACGTCCACCCCGCTTTTTTTCCTTTCTTCAATCCCGGACGGTATTCGAAGGAAGCCGGGCATCATCCGGCGATCAAAGATGCCGCGGTAGAGGCCGTAAATCGCCAGATGGAACTTTTAAATGAGAGGTTGGCCGGAAGGGAATGGGTTGCCTTGGATCGCAAGACCATCGTCGATGCCTATCTGTTTGCCATTCTTCGATGGATCAAAAATTTTCCGCGCAAGATCGCGGAGTACCCCAACCTTCATCGCTTCTATCAAAAGATGGCGGCGGATCCCGGCGTTCAGCGCGCGATGGCCGACCAAAAAGTCGAAGCTTAACTGTTATTCCGCGAAGGGCCCGCCGAAGGCGCCAATGTCGTTGCGCGAGCCGTCCGGATTGTTGAAAGAGGGACTGGGATCCCCCGCGTTGATGGCCGGCGAGGAGTTTTGCAGGGTGAAGTCGTCGTTGCTTGCGTCGTAGAAGAGCGGATCGGTGGAGAAGTTATTGGCGATGACGCTGGAACCGCCGAGTCCGTTGGCCTGGTTCGCGGTCAGATCCGTGCCGTTGAGGTAGAAGTCGGCTTCGGAGTTGTCGAAGCAAATATTGTAAAGAATGTCGGCCGACGTTGTCGCGTCGGTATCCGCGAATCCAGCGCCGAAACCATTGAAGCCGTTCTGGTAGAAAATATTGTTTTCAAAGCCGCCGGTCGCGCCGAAATTCAGGCGCAGCCCATCGGAATCTCCGAAAGCCACCACGTTGTTGTTGAAGGTCACGTTTCCGTCGTCGATTTCGACCTGGGCGGGATGGTCGCTGGTTTGACCCGTCCCGGAATTGCCCGAGACCACGACATTGTTGATGATCAGGCCGTTGGAGTTCTTGGCGTAGATGCCGCTGCCTGCCGTGTCGGCCCGGTTGCCGGTGATGTAGAGATTGCTCAGGATGCCGCTGGAATTCTCGGCATAGATGCCGCCGCCCAAGTCGTTGCGGCCGTTCACGATGGTCAGGTTGGAGATGATGCCGGTGTTGTAGTTGAACAGATTGAGGACGGTATTCGCGCCCTGGGCGTCAAGGATGGTGTTGGCCGGGCTCTCGGCTTTGATTGAGACGCCGTTTTTCATGTAAATCGGGAAATATTCGCCATTGGTGGAAGGCGAGTAGGTGCCAGGTTGGAGGTAAACGGTGTCACCGGGATTGGCCAGGTCGATGGCCCCTTGGATGGTGTAAACGTCGTCGGCGGCATTGCAGGAGTAATAGCCGTAGTAAGGATCGTAGCAGTCGCCGACGAAGTAATCCGTGGTGCAGCCCGTAGCCAGCGCGAAAAACGGTAAAAAAGCGAGTAGTTTCTTGAAGTTGGATTGTTTCATGACCCTTTGACCTTGATGGGGGATGGTGCTGGAGCGCCTCAATAGCCCTCCCCTGGATTCTATGGATCTTGGATGGCTAGTGGAAGGTTAAAAGCTGGGCAATAAAAAACCCCATTCACTTCAGGGTGAACGGGGTTTTGGGGTTCAGATTTTAGGATGAGCGACTAAGAGCAGCCCATCGAATTCCCGCAGTTCAGGCACTTGTAGCAGGCTCCGTTGCGCACCGTGATGTGGCCGCATTGGTCGCAGAAGGGGGCGTCGCCCATCATCGTCGAGAGGTGGTCGCTCAAGGTGTTCTCGGCCTTGCCTTCCACCAACTCCGCCTTGTCGCCTTGGATCACCGCCAGTTGAGGAGGCGAAGAGGGCTTGGCTTCGGCCGGGACGATCTTGTCGGCCAAGGCCTTGGCGCTGGCCATTTCGCCGAGTTGTTCTTGGGTGGGCTTGACCTGCACCAGGTCGGTGCGGCCCATGTACTCGAGGCCCAAGAGACGGAAGATGTAGTCAATGATGGAGGTCGCGAACTTGATGTTCGGGTGATCGACGGGACCTTGGGGCTCGAAACGGGTGAAGGTGAAGACGTCGACGAATTCCTTCAGCGGAACTCCGTATTGCAGGCCCAAGGAGACCGCGATGGCGAAGCAGTTCATCATGCTGCGGAAGGCGGCGCCTTCCTTGTGCATGTCGATGAAGATCTCGCCCAGGGTGCCGTCTTCGTGCTCGCCGGTGCGGAGATAGACCTTGTTGCCGCCGACGCGGGCCTCTTGGGTGAAACCGCGGCGCTTGCGGGGCATGCGGCGACGCTCCAGACGGGGTTGGGCGGCCAGGGAGGTTTCATCCTTGGCTTCTTCCTTCTTCTTATCGGCCTTGGAGGAAAGCGGTTGGCTCAGTTTGCAACCGTCGCGGTACAGGGCCACGGCCTTCAGCCCCAGCTTCCAACCTTCCATGTAGATCTCTTCGATGTCCTCGACGGTGGCCTCGGTGGGGAGGTTGACCGTCTTGCTGATGGCGCCGGAGAGGAAGGGCTGGGTGGCCGCCATCATGCGGACGTGGCTCATCGGGGCCAGGAAACGCTTGCCGATTTGACCGCACTTGTTGGCGCAGTCGAAGATGGGCAGATGGTCGGGATTGAGATGCGGGGCGCCTTCGATGGTCATGCGTCCGCAGATCACGTCGTTGGCTTCCTGCACTTGGGCGGCGGTGAAGCCCAGGGCCGAGAGCAGGTTGAAGCTGGGGTCCTTGGACCTTTCCTTCTTGATGTTCAGGCGGTTCAAGGTTTCTTCGCCGATGTTCCAGGCGCTGAAGGCCTGGGAGATGTCGAAGACGCCTTCGAGGGTGGTCTCGATCTTCTCGATCTCGGCGTCGGTGAAGCCCTTGGCGTGCAGGCTGTCGCGGTTGACGTGGGGCGCGGCGTGGAGGCTGGAAGTGCCGCGCACGTAGGTGACGATGTCGGCGACTTCGCGGGCGGAGTAGCCGAGCTTCTTGAGCGCGAAGGGAACCGATTGGTTGATGATCTTGAAGTAACCGCCGCCGGCCAGCTTCTTGAACTTCACCAGGGCGAAGTCGGGTTCGATGCCGGTGGTGTCGCAGTCCATCAAGAGGCCGATGGTGCCGGTGGGCGCCAAGACGGTGGCTTGGGCGTTGCGGTAGCCGTGCTGCTCGCCGAGCTTGAGGGCGGCATCCCAATCTTCTTGGGCGGCCTTGACCAGTTCGGCCGGGCAATGTTCCGGAGCGATCTTGTAGGCCGCGTCGCGGTGCATGCCGATGACCTCGAGCATGGGCTCGCGATTGGCCTCGAAACCCGGGAAGGGCGCCTTGGCGGCCGCGATCTCGGCGGAGGCCGCATAGGCATGGCCGCAGAGAATGGCGGTGAGGGCGCCGGCGGTCTGGCGCCCCTCTTCGGAATCGTAGGGAATGCCTTGGATCATCAGGGCCGAACCGAGGTTGGCATAGCCCAAGCCGAGGGGACGGAAGTCGTGGCTATTTTGCGCGATCTGGCTGGTCGGATACGAACTGAAATCCACCAGGATCTCTTGCGCCAGGATCAGCGTGCGGATGGCGTGCTGATAGCCCTCGACGTCCCAAGTGCCGTCTTCATTGAGGTACTTGGTCAGATTGATCGAGGAAAGGTTGCAGGCCGTGTCGTCCAAGAACATGTACTCGGAGCAGGGATTGCTGGCGTTGATGCGGCCGGTGTTCTTGCTGGTATGCCAGCGGTTGATCGTCGAATCGTATTGCAGTCCGGGATCGGCGCAAGCCCAAGCGGCGAAGGCGATCTGTTTGAAGAGGTCGCGGGCCTGGAAGACGTCGCCCACGGCGCCGGTGGTGCGGAAGTAGGTCTTCCATTCTTTGTCCTCGATCACCGCGTTCATGAATTCATCGGTGACGCGTACCGAGTTATTGGAGTTCTGCCCGCCGACGGTGCGGTAGGCGTCGCCGTTGAAATCGCTGGAATAACCGGCTTCGATCAGGGCCGCGACCTTGCGCTCTTCGCGGACCTTCCAGTTGATGAAGTTGACGATCTCGGGATGGTCCATATCGAGGCAGACCATCTTGGCCGCCCGCCGCGTGGTGCCGCCGCTCTTGGTGGCGCCGGCGCCGCGATCGAGGACTTCGAGGAAGCTCATCAGGCCCGAGGAGGTGCCGCCGCCGCTGAGTTTTTCTTGGGCGCCGCGGATGCGGGAGAAGTTGGAGCCGGTGCCCGAGCCGTACTTGAAGAGGCGGGCTTCGTTCTTCGCGAGATCGAAGATGCTCATGAGGTCGTCATCCACAGATTGGATGAAGCAGGCCGAGCATTGCGGGTGCTCGTAGGAGTTGGTAGTTAGGGCTATGGTGTCGGTGGCCGGGTTCCAGAAGTGGTTTCCGCCCGAGCCCTCGATGCCGTACTCTTGATAGAGGCCGCAGTTGAACCACACCGGCGAGTTGAAGGCGCCGCGCTGCGTGATGAGGAGGTATTTCAATTCGTCTTCGAAGGCCTGGGCGTCTTCCGGGCTCGCGAAATAGCCGCCGAGATTTTCTCCAGCGACGCGGATGCTGTGGGCAATGCGATGGACGACTTGCTTGGCGGAGGTCTCGCGTCCGGTCACGGGCACGCCCGCCTTGCGGAAATACTTCGAGACGATGATGTCGGTGGCGAGTTGGCTCCAGCCCTTGGGGATTTCGGCGTTGTCCATCTTGAAGACCACGGAACCGTCGGGATTGGTGATCACCGAGGTGCGGTATTCATAAGCGATACTTTCTAAGGGATCCTTCCCGGCCTCGGTATGGCGGCGGGTGATCTTGAGCCCTTTCCCTTTGCCGGCATTGGCGGCGGGACGGCGATTCGAGCGGACGGACGGTAGAGCCTTCACGGACATGATTCCTCCTCGAGAGAGATAGAAAGTGACGCGGGGCGGCAAACGCCATTAAACCCCTGGGATTTAAGAAATTTTGTTTATTTGGATTATAGAACCTGGGAAGAAAAACACAATATCTAGTACTCTTTCGTCTTGTCATAACTAGATGCTGTGGTCAACGAATTTTCTTTTTGGGGAGAAAAAAGCCCGCGAAAGTAGGGAGAGTCTGGCTCTCCGGGAGAAAATTTTCTCATCTGATGATTTTCATTCGTCTTTTCTCAGGGGGCTTTCGTTGAAAATTTCGGGATGTGGCCTCGCTTGTATCTTCTTTTTTCTTCATTAGAAGCGGGGAAGCGTTTAGGTTTGAAATAGGAGTTCTTGATGCCGCTCGCGACGCTGACTTTTCCGCAAATCGATCCTTTCATGTTCCGTTTTGGGCCCGTGGGACTCAGCTGGTACGCCTTCATGTACCTGCTGGGATTCACCTGCTCCTATTTTCTGCTGCGGCATCGCTATCGCAAAGGCCTCTTTCGAGTGCCTCAGGCCTCCGACGTCTCCCTTTTAGTCACCTATTGCTTCTATGGCCTCATCCTCGGGGCTCGCGTCGGTTATGTGCTGTTTTACAATTTCGGATTTTATCTCCAGCACCCCTGGGAGATTCCGGCGGTGTGGCACGGTGGCATGAGTTTTCATGGCGGCCTGCTCGGCACCATTTTGGCGATGTATTTGTTCGCGCGGAAAGTAGAGCTGCCTTTCTATCACGTTGCGGACAACGTCGGCCTCTGCGCGCCGATAGGTTTAGGCTTTGGGCGACTCGGAAATTTCATCAACGGAGAACTCTACGGAAGGGTCGGCGACGTGCCCTGGGCGATGGTGTTTCCGCGCGGAGGACTGCAGCCTCGGCATCCTTCCCAACTCTACGAGTCCTTCCTCGAAGGGCCGATTTTATGGTTGATCCTCTATGCGACGTCACGCCTGCAGAAGCGCGACGGCTTCGTTTCTTGCATGCTGCTCGTGGGATATGGCGCCCTGCGTTTCATCGTGGAATTTTTCCGGGAGCCGGACCCGCAGCTTGGCGCCGTCTTAGGTCCCTTCACGATGGGGCAAATTCTCTGTTTCGCGATGATCTTGGGGGGATTTTTGCTTATGGCTTTGCTGCCGGCGGATTCTCGCAAGGGTAATCCGTCGAATCGCTGAAGCAGAGGTTCCCGTCCGCTTCGTAGCGAAGCGGAATCTTTTGGCGCGCGAAGGTGGCGTTGGCGCCCGCGAGTTCCCCCAGCTTTTTCTTCTGCAAAATCCAACGGCGGATATTCAGGCCTAATCGTCCGTCGGCCGCGGCTTCGGTCAACACGACATAGGCCGCTTCGCGCTTCGATCCTTCTAGTCCCGGATCCAGTTGGGTGACGAGCAGGTCGAGATCCAGTCCCGCTTCGATGCCGGGAATGGTATTCGGCATCTTTGAGATCCCGCCGCCTCTTTCGTGGTAAGTCTTGAACAGCCTTCGCGAGGCATAGATCTCCGCGACGGCGTCGCGGGTTTCCCGAGTCTTCGGGAAAAACGGCAGCAAATTCCGCGATAATCCCTTCGGGGTCATGTCTTTCACCCCGAGGTAATGCAGGGGAAATTGGCCCAGTAAAAGATCGGCGCTTCCGATCAGGCCGAGCTTGAAGCTGGTCTTGGTGGTCCACCAAGCGGCGCGGCCGCCGGTCTTGCCCGCCCATAAAAACTTTTGCATGGCGGTCTTGGAGCCTTTCGCCGCCTCGGCGTTTTCGACGACGGCGACGGCTTCGCGGGTCGCCATGGGGCGGCCCCACATGAATTTCCGATTGGCCAAGAAGAGAGCGAGGCTGTTTTGCAGGGTCGAGGAAGTGATCTCTCCCGCGAACTCCTTAACCGAACCGGGAAGGATTTTTCCGTCGTAACCGGTGACGAGCTTGAGGGCCTTCGTCGAACCCCAGTGAATCGCGCCGCCCGCCAACAAGGTGAGGGGCACCCGTACCAGCGACCGTTGCTTGAGCAGCCAACCCGCCGTGGAAAGTCGGCGCGTCAAAGCGACGCTGGGGATCAGGGCCAATAAGTCGATCGCCATCGAGGAGCCGCCGTGGTCGAACATGTCGCTGATCACGTACTCGGTCGAAGTGCGCTTGCCCTCGAGATAGGCCGAGAGGTCCTTGGCGCGCTTTTCAGTGGCGGGAAATTCCGAGGCCAGCTGGGCCAGCGCCCAAGCGGTGCCGAAGAGCTTGCGGTCGCGATTGAGTTCGGCCAGACGCAGGAGATCCGATGCCAGCAGGGATTGGTCGGTTTCGAGGAAGGCTTGCGACAGTTCCGCGATGGGGACTTTTTGCGAATCGCTGAACCGCCGCCAAATTTTTTGGACTTCGGGGCTGAAATTCGATTGCGCCGCCTGGATGGCTTTTTCCAAGCTTTTTCCACCGGAAAGGATGAGTTGGGCCTCGACGTCCTGGATGGCCGTATTCAGAGCTTCGAGATCCTCCGCGGAATAGCCGTTGGTCTGGGCGGCGTCTTGTCCCAGGGCCTTCAGGATCAAGCACAATTGCCGCGAATGGAACATGGCCTCGTTCGTCTGGATCTGATCCAAGACAGTCACGGCCAAGGCGTTGTCGTTTAATGGCTTCAGCTCTAGCTTGGCGGAGTCCAGGTGGCGACCGTTGTAGAGTCTCAGGCCGCGCCCGAGTTGGAGACGTTTTTCGTCGACGCCCATGAGTTGGAGGGCGGTGGGCGGCGCTTGCAAAAATTGGGGGGAATCCGGGTTTCCGCTAGGCGCGGGAGGCGGCGCCGTCGGGCCGGATTTCGGCGCCGGAGGAGTTGGATTCGGGATCGTTTTGATGACAGGACTGCCCGTCGAGGAAGCAGGTCCCGTCCCTGGTGGTGCCCCCATGGGATGGAATTCCTTTCAAGTTTGAATCGGCAAGGATCCCGCTTTGTTGCGGGGCATCGGATGACGTGCGGCGTCGTAGGGCAAGGGTAGTGCGAATGCAATAAAAAACCCCCCGGCCCTAAGGCCGGGGGGCTTGGTTTTAGCGACTCCCCCCAATTAACGAGTTTTTTTGCGTCGGAGGACGGGGAGTAGGCCTCCGAGTGCTAGTATTCCCATCCAGGCCGGGGTCGAGCTTTGTGCCGCGGAGGTTCCGAGGCTGCAGCCGCCCGCATCGGGCTCCAAGGGGCCGCTGGTGCTGGTTCCGCCGCCTTGCAGGACCGGCAAAGGAAAGCACTGAGAAGAGCAGGCGTCGTTATCCTTTAAATTGCCGTCGTCGCATTGCTCCCCGGTCTCGACGATCCCGTTCCCGCAGACGGGCGTGGCGGGAGGGGGGTTGGTGTCGGGATTTCCGCCGGGGCCCGGGTTCGGTGCTGCCGTTGCCGCAGCTGCCGAAGTGGGTGCAATTGTTGGTGCAGGCGCTGCCGCTGATCGCGGTATCGCAGACCTCGACGCCCTGGCGGACGAAACCGTCGCCACAGGACGCCAATTGGCAGGAACCCGAAGGACCGCTCGGGCACGCGTCGCTGATTACGCTATTGCCGTCGTCGCAGCCTTCCACGCCTTGCTCGATGAAACCATCGCCGCATTTCGCGGGCTTGCAAGAACCGGAGGGCCCGCTGGGACAGGCGTCGGTGACGTCGTTGTTACCGTCGTCGCAGGTTTCGGTGCCGCCCTGTTGGTTCCAGATGAAACCGTCGCCGCAGCGCGCCGGTTGGCAGTTGCAGCAGGCGTCGTTTTGATTGCCGTTGCTGTCGTCGCAACCTTCCGAGCCGCCGTCGGTGTTCCAGACGTAACCGTCGCCGCAAGACGCCGTATGGCAAGTGCCCGAAGGACCGCTGGGGCAGCTGTCGTTGGTGGTGGTGTTGCCGTCATCGCAGGTTTCGGCGCCACCGTCTTGGTTCCAGGTGAAGCCGTCGCCGCAACTGGCGGGATTGCAAGAACCGGAAGGGCCGCTGGGGCAGCTGTCGTTGATGTTGCTGTCGCCGTCATCGCAATTCTCGCCGAAGTTGGTGAGGCCGTTGCCGCAGAAAGCGATCTGGTCCTCATAGAAGGTTTCGCAGTTGAGCGCCGTCTGATTGCAGTTGGCGAGTCCGTTCGCTGGGTTGCTGCCCTTCGCCAGGGTGTAGCAAAACACCGCGCTGCGGCCTTCCCCGGGAGGAATGGTTCCCAAGTTGGCGGAGATAGTGCTGGCGAAATCCTGATTCGGGACACCGCCGGTGAGGTCTCCCACCTGTCCGCTTACCCCATCAAAATAGGCGACGCGAACGGTGTCGGTGTCCTCGAGGATTTGACAAGATCCGAAGGCTCCGGTGCAGGTCTCCAGTCGGTATTGGGCCAATTGTCCGCGAACCAGGCCCACGGCCACGGTGGTGTTGGTCGGGTCGAGCGGGGGAGCTTCTTGTTGGTAGACCATCGGGATGCCGGTGCTGTTGTCGAAGCCCACCTTGGCATCGGCGGATTTGAGGTCGACGTCGAAGTCGTTGGAAAGACCGATGCGAGCCGTCACCTGTCCGGTGCTGTTATTGACGACGCGGTATTCGACGACCACGAATTGGTCGCCGGGGGCGTCGGAGGTGTAAGTGACTTGCTGGACCGTGAGCCCGGTATCCGAACCCAAATAGGAGACGGGAGTCAGCGGAGCATCGTCCGCCAGCCCGATCTCGCCGGCCGCGTTACTGAAGGGAAGTACGGAGAGATCGAAGAGTTGGATCCCGCTTCCTCCCGTGAAATCCTGTTCGGCGTAACCGTTATCCACCCGCTTGGCGATACCGTCGTTGCTGTAGACGAACAGCGTGCCGATGGCCGATTGATCGACGTCCTTGAGGTTGAGGTAGTACGAGAGGTCGTTGCCGCCGTTGTTGACGGAACCTCCGGCATCGTCCGTGTAAAAACTGTTGGTGGCCTCTCCGGCAAAGGTGTGACGGATGTCCGCTGCTTTCGCGGCCGGAATTCCACTGGCTAAGGCCAGGCAGGAAAAAGCTAGTATGGTACGCTTCATGCGAAGTCTCCTCTTAAGCGTGGTTCAAAAATCGCCCCGAGCAAAAACTTGCGCATTGGATGGATGCGGATGGGATGGAAGACAGGAAGAATTCTCTTGTAACCTCGAGAATTCAAATTTGCAAAGTAAAATCAGAGAGATTGGGAAAAAAAAGAGCGGGCTCGGTTGAGCCCGCTCTACGGGTGTTGGGTATTCAGATCTTTTTGGGACGGTACCAGGAACCGAAAATGTAGTCCCACATCGGCGTCGTCACTCCGAAGGTACCGTTGGGATCCTTGAAGTGATGTTGCAAGTGGTAGCGCTTGAGGTATTTGAGCGCCGAATTCTTCGGATGATACTGATGAGAACCGTAATGGGCCCATTCGTAAAGGATGTAGCCGATATAGACCCCGGCTTCGAGGAGCATGGCCAGCGTGTAATCCCGGGTGATGGCCCAGAGGATCAAGAAAATGATGCTGGAGAAGACAATGCTCACGAAGGGAGGGGCAATGATAAGGTCTTTTGCTTCTGTGTCTCGGTGATGGGCCATGTGGAGCCCCGAGGCGAGAGTTTTCCAGGGTTCCTTAACTTGGACCAGATGAAAGACAAAGCGGTGCAGGAAGTATTCGACGAGAGTCCAGGAAAACATCCCCGCGGCGAGAGACAAGGCTACCGTCGTCCAAGGTCGGGACTGCAGGTCGAGCGAAAAGCCCACCAGCAAAAGCACGATGGGGCCAAAGAGCCAGGTGGGGCCCATCGGATGGGCGAAGCGAAATAATAACCTTTGCATCAGGGTGGTCGAGGGTTTTAATGAGGCTTCCATATCGGTAATCATAGGCACCGTCCTTAAGTAACCAATCGGTTACCATTGTTATAAGTTGCGAATTCTTTTGTCAACAGGAGATTCTTTTCGTGGCCAAATCCAAGAAAAACGAGGGGAAGGGCAATCCCGCTAAGGATAGGGAATTACGAGTGAAACGCGATCCTGTGAAGACCCGCGAGACCATTTTGGCCTGCGCGACCAAGGCCTTCGCAAAGGCTGGGTTTCTCGGGACCAGTTTGAGCGAAATCCTGGACCGGGCGAAGGTCAACAAGCGGATGATCTACCATTATTTCAGCAGCAAGGAGGGGCTTTACCGGGCCGTGCATATCCAGCAATGGCAGGCCCTCGAGGCCTGGTTCGCGGTGCGCATCACCCAAAGTTCCCAGGGCGGGGCCTTTCAGTTGGACAACGAAAACTTGCTGAACGAGGCTCTGACCATCTTCCACGAGTTCATCGCCCACAACCAGATCTTCGTCCGTTTGATGATGTGGGACGGGTTAGAGGGGGGCGGGGTCTCCCGAAGCATCTGGAAGGATATTCGCGGTCCGATTTATTTTAGGATGGAGGCTCTTATCCAGGCCGCTCAGGCGGCTTCCCTCATGACCAAGGAACTGAAGCCCGACCATCTGATCGTCACCTTCATGGGCGCCATCTCTTTTTATTTCGCCTACGCCAACAGCTTGGAAGACATTTTTCAGAAGCCGCCTTTGGGTACGGAGATGCTGCAAGAGCGCAAGGAGCAGGTGATGAAACTCTTCCACCTGGCCTTGAAGAAACCCTAGTTAGTTGCTCGGCGGTTTAACGGGTACGCAAGCGTTCCGAAACCTCTTGCAAGAGCGCCTTCCACGATCCCTCTTCCGATTCTTGGCTCTGTAGGGACAGATAGAGCCGCAAAAATCGCTCCCACAAGTCGGGATCCAAGGAAAAAATTCGGTCCAATAAGATGAAGGGGCGTTCGTCTTCCTTGCTCTCGCGGAGCCGTTGGAGCGCGGCCTCGACTTCGGGACCCGCGATCCCCAGCTTTTCCAGCTCGATGGGCAGACGATTCATGAGAGTGCGATGCCAATCCGTCGCCTGTAGCAGCTTGCGATTGATTTCTTCCTGCAGCTCTTGAAGTTTTTCCGTATAGCGGCGTTCCGCCTCGTCTCCGGCCTCGGCCCCGTTGGGGGATTTCAAGCCGGCCACGAGATCGGTGGAAAGTTCCCAGAGGGGAAGGATGCGGAAATCCACTTGGGCTTCGCTCTGGGCCTTGAAGGTGCCCTTGGGGCCCGCGATGGCGCTGCCCATGATGCCCGTGACCAACACGTTCAGTTTTTTCTCCCCGCGTTCGCGCAAAGCGATCAGGGTGTCGAGGATCAAATTGGCCGTCCCAGGCTTCAGATGTCCCAATCTCTGGTCCCAGGTCTTTTTCGTGAAGGTCGTGTAATAACCTGCGTCCAAGCGTTCTCCGGAGGGCGAGCGCATGAAGTAGGCGCGGGTGCCCTGGGGATAGACGGCGATCTCGACGTCGCTGTTCACCAGGATTTCGGCGGCCTGCTGCATCGCGGCCCAACCTTTGCCCTTTTCGCGGTTGATGAAGATCATCCCGGCGTTTTCGATCACCTTACCCAAGCCAATCCACGAATAGATGATGGGGTTGTCGATGAAGTGGTCTTTGGCCGCGATGAAACGCGGGCGCAGGTGCCGTCCGTCGGATTTATGGATGGAACCCAAGGCGAAGAAGTTCAGCGCGAAGTCGAGGTAGCTCTTGTGATTGAAGAGCAGCAGGGTTTTGCCCTCGAGTCTGGAAGATTTGCGCGACGCGAGATCCCCAGAGTCGCGCCAGTCCGTCGAAGGCGTCGCGCCCATACTCCGGTCCGACGCGCTTGAAGGCCATGATGGCCATGCGCGCCAGGGTACTCGTCGCCAAGGCGGATTCGACGACGGGCCAACGGGACTGCACCGGCGGCTTTCCGCCACGGTAATCGGTGTCCCGAAAATCGATCTCGCGCAGCCCCGAGACGGGGAAGGTCGGCGGCCACGGACTCATGCTTATATAGTAGAGGCGAAAAAAATCGTCGGGATGGGTGTTGGAATGGCAGCGGGCGATTTCCGCCAGCTTGAGCCGAATGCCGTCGCGGTAGCGAATGGTGACAATCGCGAGCAGGTTGTAAAAAACGATCAAGGAGGAGGCGATCAGGGTTTTCTGGCTCAGGGGAGATTCCTCGATCCAACGGTAGACGACGATGCACATCAGGATGACCGAGAGCAGGCGGTCGCGGAAGGGCCCCAAGAGATATTCCAGGCGTCCGATACGCACTAAAAAGGGATGGAAAGAGACCGGAAAGAATTTATTTTTCGGGGCCAAAACCGCGCGCAGGGGCCGGCTGAGCAGCCTTAAAAAGGGCGTTAGATAAAAGAATAAGGATATCAGCGCGATCCAGGACAGTAGGCCCATGGGAACCTCAGTCTAACCTATTGATATAGCGAAAGAATTCACCTGTTAATCCATGCGGATCGGGGGGTCAAGCTCCATTCGGCGAGGCGCCTAAATGCAAAAAAAAGGCGTCGCGCGAACGCGGACGCCTTTCTCTTCTTCTATCTTTCTACGCGGGCCGCGATTTTGGGGTCGCGCCCTCAGGAATATTCTCGGTTTCTTTTGGCCAATGTTTCGCGGATTCCGAGTCCCGCGATCTTCACGCAACTAAAGCTCAAAGCCCCCGATATTGTACACAGGTTGTGTCCTCTCTCGGGGAGGGGGTCGTTCCGTGCTTTTGGAATTTTAAGGTTTTTCTTATTGGAGGCTTTCATGACGCGCATGCAGAAATTTTTTACCGTCGCCGTTTTCGGTTTCGGTCTCGCCTTAGCCATGGTCCGGCCCGCGGCGGCTACCGTGGACAACACGACCTGCCAAGTGCTCAGCGGCACGGACAACGTCGATGACTTCAATTCGCTGCGGCGCAAGGTCGAACAAGGCTTCAACCGGAAGCAAGACTTTCGTATGTGTACCGACTTGATCAAGTTCCAATCGGGCAGCGCTTTGACCATCGTGCTGACCGCTCCCATCCATTTCAATAATGACGGCGACCTCGATTGCCAGGGAGATAGCCCCGCTTGCAAAGATGGCATCGCCCTCATGCTCGACGGAACTCCCAACAGCGGCAAGGTGATCATCGACACCACTGGATTGGCCGACGATAAATGCGCGGTCGAAGTGACGGCCAGCCGCGTGACCTTTCGCGGATTCACCATCAAGACGAAGCAGACCAAGCTGGTCACCGCCAATAAGCAAGCCGAGAGCGCGGTCATCTGCGACAACGGCAACAACCACGACTTTACCGGCGTCGAGCTGGATAGTTCCGGCAGCGGCAC
>JAIOPF010000219.1 GCA_021414045.1 Deltaproteobacteria bacterium
GCCCCATACCCGAGACGCCTTCGCCGCCGGCTTTCAAGTAGGCCTCCTTCCGGGTCCAGAGACGGAAGAACTCGCGGCTTCTCTCCGCATTCGGCAAGGCCAGCAGCGCCGCCGCCTCTTCCGGGTGGAAGTAACGCCTCGCAATAGCCGCCTCGTCCACCGGCTCGCGGATAAACTCGATGTCGACGCCGACCTCTCTCCCTATCGCAAAAGCGAAGAGCGCGGTCCCGGAACTGTGGGCGAGATTGAAATCAGGGATGGGGCGGGAAAAATTTCCGATCAAATAGGGTCTCCCCTGGGAAGCATAAGAAAATTTTAGGCTCGCGGGAGTGGCTTGCAGGTAAGCCCCCACCAAGCGCCTCAGCAAGGCTCTCGCGAAGGTGAAGTGCGTCCTATCCGCTTCCCTGAGCAGACGGTCGGCGCGCGCCCGTTCATCTTCCGACAGGAGATCCCGGTATTCGCGAAGTTTTTCGGGACTCCCGTCGAGTCCGGACCTCCAAACGTGAATCTCGTCGGGGGACAGGAGAAAATCGTGCATCCGCCATTGCTAACGCAGTTTTCCGAGGATTTCAATTTCATCCCTGCCAATGCCGGCAAACCCTCGCAATTCACGTGCTCATTCCGAAGGCTTATTTTATATAACTCTCCATGAACCTGCTTGAGGTAAAGGATTTACGGAAAGTGCTGGTCTCGACGGAAACCTCCGTCCCCGTCCTGCAAGGAGTGAACCTCAACCTTCAAGCCGGAGAGCGCGTGGCCCTGATCGGTCCCTCTGGCTGCGGAAAAAGCACGCTCTTGAACCTCCTCGCGGGATTGGAGAAGGCGGACGGCGGCAGCATCCATTTTGACGGAAAGGAAGTGGGCGCCCTGAGCCGCACCCAACTCGCCCAACTGCGCCGCCGCGAACTCGGCGTCGTCTTCCAATTTTTCAATCTTTTCCCCTCCCTCACCCTCCTCGACAACTTGCTGCTTCCCGGGCTGCTCGACCGACGCCCCTTGTCGCAGTTGCGGGGGCGCGCCCAAGATTTGCTGAACCAAGTCGGCCTGCGGGACAAGTCCTCCGCGCGCGCGAACGAGCTCTCGGGCGGCGAACTCCAACGGGCCGCCATCTGCCGCGCCCTTCTCCCCCGACCCAAGCTCCTCTTGGCGGACGAGCCGACGGGCAGTCTCGATTCGGAGAATCGCGGGCGAATCTACGAACTATTGCGGACCCTCAGCCAAGAATCCGGGAGCTCCGTCTTGATGGTCACGCATGATCCCGAAGCCGCGGCCTGGATGGACCGCGGCCTGCTCATGCGCGACGGAAAGGTGGAGCCTTGCTGACCCTGTTCCGCGGCTTCACCCTTCCTTATTGGCGCCGCCGCGCGCTGAAGACTTTCTTGACCTTGATCGGAATGGCTTCGGGGATCGCCGTCTACACGGCCATCGACCTTTCCAACCACAGCGCCCTGCGCTCTTTCGAGGGATCGGTTTCCCGCATCAGCGGCCAAGCCGACCTTTCGATCATCGGAAAAAATCGCCGACTCGCGGACGCCGATTTTGAGCGAGCCTTGGCCAATCCCCACACCCTCGCGGCAACTCCCCTGCTGGAGGCCCAAGGGCTCTGCGGTTCGCCGGCGTCCACCTCCTTCACGCTACTCGGCATCGATCCCATGAGTCGGGGCGCCTTCTTCTCGGGGGGAACGAAGACCGCGAAGGGCGCCTCCTTCCTGCGTTTGATGTCCGAACCCCGTTTGGCCATCGTCCCCCAGGGCATGGCCGCGCGTTGCGGAATCCAGGACGGCAAGGATTTTCAGGTCCTGCTTCGCGGCCGTCCCGTCTCGCTGCATGCCGAAATCGACAAGGACGGCGATCCCTCCATGGCCGACGCGCCATTGATCTTCGTGGACATCGCCACGGCCCAGGAGAGCCTCGAGGAAATCGGAGGTTTGAGTCGCATCGAAATCAAAACCAACCCCGACCAAGGTTCCGAGTGGCGGAAATCCGCGGAGCATCTTTTTCCCTCGGGCCTCGCCTTCCGCGGCCAAGAGGAAAGCCTGGGGCGCGGGCGGGAACTCTTGCGCGCCTTCCAGCTGAACTTGCTTTCCCTGGCCTTGGTCGCGGTCTTCGTCGCCGTCTTCATTGTCTATAATTCCGCCAGCCTCTCGGTGCTGCATCGCCGCGCCGATCTCGCCGTGCTGCGCAGCCTCGGCGCCACCCGTTCCTCCATCGCCGGCGCCTTCCTCCTGGAAGTTCTAGTCCTGGGCCTGCTGAGTGGAGCTCTGGGCGTCCTACTGGGCTGGCTATTGGCGCTGGCCATTTTCGGAGAGGTGGCCCAGACCATTCGCCATCTTTACTTGGGCGGAACCGAACTGCGCCTGTATTCCGACGCGGGAAGTTGGATGAAGGCGCTGGGGCTATCGCTCGCCGCGAGCGTCCTGGGCGCCGCGGTGCCGCTGGCCGAAGTCTTCCGGGTTTCTCCAGCCGAGGCGGTGCGCAAACTAAGTTACGAGCGCCACCTACGCCACCACCCCTTCATTCTCCTCGCGATCGCGGCGGCAATGCTCGTGGCGGCCATCGTCAGCGCCCGCCTCAGCTCCATCCAACACCCCGGCTGGGGATTTCTCACGGCCTTCGCCGTCCTCTCCGGTTTCCTTACTTTGACTCCCAGCGTCCTCAAGACGGTCTTGGAAGCCTTGGGACGAATCGTGCAAAGACTGCGTCAGGCCGCCGAAGCCCTACCCGGCGTCGAGCGACGGGACATGCTTCGGGTCGTCCCGGTCCAATTCGGAAACGAGGAATTGAGGGTTTCGGCCGTGGAATTGGGCGAGTTGATGAGAAAAGGTCAGTTTCAGCTCCTTGCGGGCAAGGCCTCGGATTTCCAAATCGAAACTCCCGAGCCCGGCGCCGCCTCCGTCTCGGAGTCCTTCGCCAGGCGCAAGGGGCTTAAACTCGGCGACTCCTTTCAAGTCTCCACCTCCTGGGGCCCCTGGAATCTGCAGCTCCGGGCCATCCTCTACGACTACAGCTCCGAGCGAGGCATCATCTATGTCGAGCGCCGCGACTTTGCCCGGTTCAGCGGCGATCCCCGCGTCCAGGGGCTGGCGCTTTATCTCAAAGGTCCCTCGCGCGTCGATTCCCTCGCCCAACAGGTCCGTACCTGGCCTTCCGCCCCTCCCACCCTCGAGACCCGTTCGAACCGCGACGTCCGCGATCGAGTGCTGCGAATCTTCGACGAGACCTTTCAAGTGACCGAAGCGTTGAAACTCGTGGCTCTCTTCGTTTCCTTTTTGGGCATTCTCACGACCCTCTCCATCCTCTTGGAAGAAAAACGCCGAGAAGTGGGACTGCTCCAAGCCCTGGGCATGAGCCCCGCCCAACTCGCGGGTTACGCCTTCAGTCAGGGGGCCGCCCTGGGGCTTTGCGGCTGGATACTCGGCGCCCTTTGCGGCATCGCCCTCTGCTGGGTCATCATCCGGGTGATCAACTATGACCACTTCGGTTGGACCATTTATTTTAGTCTCGATTGGGGTCTGGTGGCGGCCAGCTTCGCCCTCACCTTGTTCGTCGCGACGCTGGCCACCCTTTGGCCCATGATCTATCTTGCGAGGATTCAACCCGCGGAAGCCTTGCGGTTCGAAGATTAGCCCTGGAAATAAGCTTCATGAATCACCTTCGATATTTCATTCTAACCATCTATTTTTTATTAGGTTTATCTTCACCTCTTTTGGCCTCCGAATTCGCGCCCGTCGTCGAGGGGGGCGCCTGGAAATTCCCGCGCGACCACGGGGCCCATCCCGAATTCAAGACCGAATGGTGGTATTTCACGGGCCACGTCCAAGATTCCAGCGGACGGATTTTCGGTTTTCAATGGACCGTTTTTCGCAGCGCCCTGAGACCTCCGGGGGAGGCGATGACCGGAGCGAGTGCTTGGCGGACGAATCAAGTCTACCTGGGGCATCTCGCGATC
>JAIOPF010000220.1 GCA_021414045.1 Deltaproteobacteria bacterium
GAAGGATCGGAGACCCTCGGCATCGATGAGGCCTACGCGCTAGGACAATCCATCCAAGAGTCCGAGCGCCTGCTGCCGCTGCTGGAAGGCCTCTTGCTCGAATCCCACCAATACCTGACGCAAGGCCCCTCGCTCCCGCCGCGAAGTTTCGAGGTCCTGACCTTCGCGGAGAGAATCCTAGAATTCCGACGTGAATTGCGGCAAAATGCCAATCCCAAGCTGCACCTGCCGCGCTTGCTGATGTTTTTCAAGGAACCTCTGGAAAGCCGATTATGACCCGTTTTTACCTCACCACCGCCATTGACTACGTCAATTCCATCCCCCACCTGGGCACAGCCTATGAAAAGATCGGTGCCGATGCGCTAGCCCGATTCATGCGTCTCGAAGGCCGCGAAGTGCACTTTCAGATGGGCAACGACGAGCATTCGACGAACGTCTTGAAGGCCGCCAAGGAAAAGGGCCTGGAGCCAAAAATTTATTGCGACGAAATGCGCGGAAAATTCACCGAGATCTGGGGCAAGCTCGGAATCAGCTTCGATAACTTTATTCAGACCAGCGAGCCTCGCCATCACCAAGCGACGCAAAAGCTCTTCGAAGCCATCCTGAAAACCGGCGACATTTTCGAGGGACTCTACGAGGGTTGGTACTGCGAATCCTGCGAGGCCTTCTACACCGAGAAAGACCTGGTCGAAGGGCTCTGCCCCCATCACAAGATCAAGCCGAAGTGGCTGAGCGAGAAGAATTTCTTCTTCAAGCTGTCGAAATACCAGCAGCCCCTGCTCGACTACATCGAGAAGCACCCCGAATTCATCCTGCCCGAGATCCGACGCAACGAGATCGTCAGCTTGATCAAGGGAGGATTGGACGACATCTCGGTCTCGCGTTCCGGTTTCGAGTGGGGCATTCCCCTACCGAACGACGCCGGGCACGTGGTCTACGTCTGGTTCGACGCACTCATCAATTATCTCACGGCGGTGGGCTACGGCGACGATACCGCCCGTTTCGAAAAATGGTGGCCCGCCGACGTGCACGTCATCGGCAAGGACATCACGCGCTTCCATTGCGTCATTTGGCCGGCAATGCTGATGAGTGCGGGCCTGCCCTTGCCCCGCACGGTCTTCGGCCACGGCTTCGTGTATTTGAAGGGAGAGAAGATGAGCAAGAGCCTAGGCAACGTCGTGACTCCCCTGGACGTCGCCGACGTCTATGGGCCGGACGCCCTGCGCTATTACTTGCTGCGGGGCTCCAGTTTCGGCGCCGACGGCAATTTCACCTGGGACGACTTCATCAAGCGCTACAACGCCGACCTAGCCAACGACTTGGGCAACGTCCTCAACCGCTCGATGGGCATGGCGAAAAAATACTTCAACGGCTTCCTCGAAAAGGGAGAGACGGCGGACGTCGACCAAGCCTTGGTGCTGCAAGCCGGCGAGACCGGAAAAAAAGTCCGCCACGCGATGGACTATACGCGGGGAGATCTCGAATACCATCAGGCCTTGCAAGCCATTTGGGACCTGATCGCGGCGGTGGACAAGTACATCGACACCAGTGCGCCCTGGACCTTGAAGAAAGAAGGAAAGGAAAACCGACTCAAGCAAGTTCTTTTCAACGTCTTCAATTGCCTGCGATTGATCGGCCTGTGGATCGCGCCCTTCATGCCCACGACCAGCCAGAAGATCTACGGGCAGCTGCAAATCCCCTATCCCAAGAACTTCGCGGAAGGCGCGCCCTGGACGGCCATGCCCGAGGGCCATCAGCTAGGCGAGGCCTCGCCCCTGTTTCCCCGCATTGAAATGGAAGCGAAAGAATAGCGGATTATTTCCCGAAACCGTAGCGCTGCACCGGGGCATCTCCGGTGGAATCGACCACGTCAATCATGTGGCCGGACTGCTGCTCCCACTTCTGCAGCGCCTTCTCGAGAATCGGCTGGTTCAGCGACCAGAGCTCCTGCTCTTCGCCCTCGAGGACCACGGTTGAAAAGAGATGGTAGCTGATCGAAAAATTTTGGAAACCCGTCTCATCAGGCCCGCCCCAGACGATGAAGCTGCAGGGCTCCTGGATTTGCAAACGCACCGGATTGTCGGTCTGGAAGGAGGTGCGCAAAAACCCCACGATATTCAGGTTCAAGCGGAAGGTCCAGAGGGGTTCCTTGAGGTTTTTCATGACCAGCATGAGCTCGTCCAAGAAAGTCTGCTGGTCGAGTCCGGTCTTCTGGACGTGTTGGGTGGCGTCGTAGGTGATGATTTCCATCGAGTCGGGCATGACCAAGCCGAAAAAAGCCCGCAAAAAATTGAAGACCTGCTCGAAGAACCAAACGTTGGTTTCTTCGGGGCTCAGCGCGGTGAAATTCATGTTGGAGTTGTAGCCCCAGGCCCCCACCACCTGATTGCGCTCCCAACTTGTCTCGAGAAATTCGTCGAAGTTCTTCAGCATAAGTAGCGAATACTTTAGCAAAAACCCCTAGAGAGGCACAGCGCCAAATTCACCCCGTCCGCGTCCCAAAAGGAAAAGGCCGCTCCTTGGAAAGCCTCCTTCAAAAATTCCAAATTTCACGCCAAGGCCCTTGCTGGATCGAGCTCTGGAGTCTTTGGAGAGTCTCTCGAAGGCCCTCAAGGTCCGAGAATTCGATTTGAAGCTGAAAGGTCTTTCCCTCGAAGTTTTGCGGGGCTTTCAGGCGAGCCTCCGCGGGCAGGCCTAACCGTTTCACCAGATCGTCGAAGCCGGCTTCGTGGGCCACGCGGTAGGGGTGTAGCCTTGCCTGTAAGGCGTTTCGCAGACGGCGGGCGATCTCTTTGGGTTGCATTTCCTCGGCTTCGACCCGACTCCACTCGGAGCTTAGAATTGCGGCCGCGCTGCAATTTTCGCGTTTATGAAGGTCCTCGAGATCTTCGAGGATTTGCAGGGCCAAATTATCTCCGACGGGATTTTGCCCCAGCCAAACCAGGAGAAATTCGGCATCGTCGGGAGAAAATCGGTCTAGGCGCCTTCGAACGGGTGAATTATTGGACATGGGCCTTTCATAAAAAAAAGAAAGGCGGAAGAAAAGCCAGTTTCGAGATTACAGCGAATAGAGCGTTTTTTGCAGGCGTTTCATTTCCTGCTTTTCGCGTTTACGGATGGAATCGGAAAACAGGTACAAACCAACGGCGGCCACTAAGGCGATGCTGAGCATGAATGAGACTCCCTAAGCTACCCACGGTGATACCCCTTCCTCAACCATTTAAGTTATCGTCAAGAACCACGGTAAGTTGCGTACAGAAACAGCCCTGAATAATGGATTGACAGCGGAAGACCAAACCCCTAATCGGGGGCAGGCCGTTGCGGGAGAAGTCCTTGGAAAGTCCCGAAAAATTCATGAAAAGCGCCTTATCCTTGGCCCGCCGAGCCGAGGCCAAGGGCGAGGTTCCCATCGGGGCCCTAGTGGTAACGGAAGGCAAGATCGTCGGCCGCGGCTACAACCTTCGCGAGACACGTCATCGCCCCACCGCCCATGCCGAGCTTTTGGCCATCGAATCGGCCGCTCGCAAATTGGGACGCTGGAGACTGGAAAACAGCGTGCTTTACGTGACGCTGGAACCCTGTTTGATGTGTTGGGGAGCCATCGTATTGGCCCGAATCCCCAAGGTGATTTTCGGAGCGAAGGACCCCAAAGCCGGCGTCTGCGGCTCGATCCTATCGCTCCACGAAGAGCACCGCTTCAACCACCACCCGAAGGTCAGCGGCGGGCTGATGGACGCCGCCTGCGGAAAAATTTTAAGCGACTTCTTTAAGAGATTGAGGAAAGAAAAGAAGCAGGGTAAAAAATAGAATTTCCCAAAAACCCCCAGCGACGCGCGGGGGAACCCCACCCTAACCGATGGGGGAGAGGGGGGAGGCGGAACCGCCCCCCGAGCTTTAGCGAGGTCCGGCTTTGCCGGGCCGAGTGAATGGAGAGGTGGCCGAGTGGTTGAAGGCGCACGCCTGGAACGCGTGTGTGCGGGAAACCGTACCGTGGGTTCGAATCCCACCCTCTCCGCAGTATAAAATGAACCCCCAGCGAAGCGCAGGGAACACTGTCTAGCGATGGGGGTTGAAGGGGGAGGATGCAATCCGCCCCCTGGGCTTTAGCCCGGCCGGACTTGCTCCGGGCGGGCGAATGGAGAGGTGACCGAGTGGTTGAAGGTACTCGCCTCGAAAGCGAGCGTGCCTTAACGGGCACCGTGGGTTCGAATCCCACCCTCTCCGCCATTTTTCCCCAAATTTTCCTCCACAACCAGGGGCCTCTACGGCCGAGAATAGCCCGTCCGGGCTCGGACATAAGGGGGCTACCCATGACACCGCCTATCGGACCTCGTCCGGCGCAACCCGTTCAAAGAGACGAATCAAAGCTTCCTGGTGCGCCCCAAAAGCCGGCGGAGAAATCTCCCGTTGCTATAGCGCTTCCCCCCTCTATCCCCTCGGCCCAAAACGGCGCAGCCTTCCCCTCTTGGTATCGCCGATTTTCGCATTCCACTTATTGGGCGAATGCCTCTTTCGCTCCCGAACCCGGACGCGTCACAACCGGCTTCGAGGGGCATCCCCTGCAGCGCGCCTGGCAGGCCGAGCAAATCCTCAAAAGTTTCGAAAAATGGCCTCCACCCGAAGGCCAAGTCTACGTCGTCCAAATCGATCAGGACAGCCCGCCCCCGCCGCCACCCCGTCCCGGCACCCCGGGATTGTCCGGGAATTTTCTTTCCCAATCCGAGAACTGGAGAAAGTCCGTGGCGGGGCTGCAGCGCTTCGTGACTTCCTACACGGGACAAACGGTCGTGTTTCAGGCACGGCGAGTGATGGGAAAGTTAGAGCTGGTGGAATTGAATATCGGAGGGCCTTTCAAGTCGGCGTCCCACACCAGCCAGATCCAACGCGACTGGCAGGCCAGCTGCAATGGCAACATCTGCGGATTGGCTTGGTTGCGCGGGGGAATGTATCCCTACGAGGCGGGCACTTCGGGCGTTTTCAATCCGGTGCAGGATTCTCTGATGGAGGTCGCTCGGGATCTTAACGGGGACGGTTCCATCGACCGCGACGAATCCATCCGTTCTTCCCGCGCCCACGGCTTCGCGATACAGATTCATGCGGGGTTTCCCGGCAGCCCGCGAAGCGTGGGCTGCCAAACCTTCCCGCCCGCGGATTTCGCGAGCCTGCAAAGGACTGTCGCGGCCACGAAGGCCAAAACTTTCTTCTACGTCCTGGTGCGCCGACCCAATGAGACGACGGGCCCGCATCCTTGGTAGGGATTATTTGCCGTATTTTTCGAGCAGACTGACCAAGTCGTCGGCGTGCTCTTCTTCCATGGCGAGAATGCCTTCGAGCATGCGCCGCGTCGTCGAATCATCGTTGCCGAGGTAGGCGATCATCTCGCGGTAGCTGTCGATGGCGATGCGTTCGGCGATTAAATCTTCCTTGATCATATCGACCAAGGAATCACCCTCGACGTATTCCGCATGGCTGCGGGTGAGCATGCCTTCGGGAGAGAAATTCGGCTCACCGCCCAACTGAACGATGCGCGCCGCGATTTGATCGGCGTGACCTTGCTCCTCGACGGCATGCTGCATGAACTCGGCCGCGACGGATTGAGCGTTGATCCCCGAGGCCATGTAGTGATGCCTTCGGTAGCGCAGCACGCAGACGATCTCGGTCGCCAGGGCCTCGTTCAGGATTTTCACGACGAGTTTGCGGTCCGCGCGGTAGCCGGGCGTCACGGCTCCCTCGGCAATATGCTCGCGGGCGCGTTTTCGTAGGGTTTTAATGTCGGTCAGAAAGTTCTTTGCCATACCGAGGTTCTCCATCTTCCATTCATTGGTTTGATTCGCGAAATCCTATTACCCGCTTCGGCTTCCGCGATTTTGATCAAGACAAAGTGTCGGGCAAGGGCACCAGGAATTCAACCTTTTTCGGGTACCAAGACAAATTAGGAAAGTCGCTTATGGAACTTCAAAACGCTCAGAGTCAGGACCACCGTCGCCATGAGGGTCAAGACCCCGACTTCCGGCCAAAGATCCGACAAATGCAGGCCCTTCAGCAGGATCCCGCGGATGATCCTCAAGAAAAAGGTCAGAGGAATGATGTCCCCCAGCAGGTAGATCGCTTTCGGCATGGTCTCGCGCGGGAAGAAAAATCCCGAAAGCAGTATCGATGGGGCCGCGAAAAGCATGATCATCTGCGAGGCCTGCATTTGGTTGTCCGCGACGGTGGAGGCCAAGAGGCCCAAGCCGAGGCAGACCATCATGTAAAGGCCCGTCAAGAGGAAGAGCAAGATGGGGCTCCCGCGCAGGGGAATCTCGAATAGGAAATGCGCGACGCTCAAGACCGTCAGGGCGATGACGAGGCCGACGATCAAGTAGGGGATCAGCTTGCCAACGATCAATTCATAGGGCCGTATCGGCGTGACCAGCAGCTGCTCCAAATTTCCATTCTCCTTCTCCCTCACCACGGCGGAGCTGGT
>JAIOPF010000280.1 GCA_021414045.1 Deltaproteobacteria bacterium
GGAAGGAGGTCGTGGTTTTTTTCCTAGGTTATCTCTACGACAAGGATCCTCAGGTACAAGCCGACGCGCTGAAGGCCCTCGCTGAATTCCAGGACCGACGCTTGATCTCGATTTTCCTGCCTTTCCTCGGCAATCCGGATCCCAGGGTTCGCGGTGCCGCCTGCATCGCCCTGTATCCCTTCGCCAGATCCCGGGAAAAAGTCCGGGAGGCCGCGATGTCGGTGATCGAGCAGCTGGCGAATTCGCCGGATCCCGCGGAAAAACTGGCCGGCTTCGAGGCGATAGGCGCGACGCGCCTCAACGCCTACCAAAACCTTTTGCAAAACCACCTGCGCTCCCAGGATAAATCCCTGGCCTGGGCCGCCGCATCCGCCCTGGCACAGCTCAAGGACCCTTCCTTCCTTCAGCCCTACCTGATTTTGATGCAGGACGAAGACGAGGGCTTCGCCGTGGAGGTCGGCAAAAGGATCGTGGATTTCCCGACTTGGAGCCGAAAAAAATTCTTCTCCCAAGTCGAGGCGCTGCAGGAGGTGCCCCGGGCGAAGGTCCAGAATCGCCTCCGGAAAACTCACCAGGATTTTTCCCATGATTGGTAATTGGGGAGCCGCCCTTTTCATCCTGCTTTTTTCCATGCCCGCCACGGCGCAGGATTCCAACTCCCCGCCTCTCGACCCCGGTCCGGGCCAGGTCGAAGCCTTGCCGAAAACGCCAAAGGCGGTTTCCTTTCGCTTCCGCTCGGATTTTTACTCTCGCTACCTTTGGAACGGGGTTCCCTACAGCAAGGGCGCGGTATGGCAGCCTTCGGCGACCCTCGAATTCCACGGGGTGGGCGTGACTTTTTGGAGCAACTTCGTCCTGGGCAACGAAGCCAACCAGGGGCAATTCAACGAAGTGGATATCACCCTCTATTACCGAAGAAGCATCGGCAAATGGAGTCTCCAGGGTTCTCTCATCGGATTGGTCTATTTCAACGACGATCCGGCGTCATTGAACCGCGGTCCCAACGGACTTCAGGGGTATTTTCAAGTCAGCAGACCCGTCGGCCCGGTCAAACTATTCTCCGATCTCACCATCGGCTTCCTCGAACCTTCGGGGACCGTCTTTTGGGATTTTGGAATCGGATACCAAAAGGATTTACCGCTGCATTTCAACCTCGAGACGTCGCTATTATTTGGAGTGGGAGACGCGAGGTTCAACAAGGCCTTCATTGCCGACGTCGGCATCCAGGCGAATTTGGCTGTTTACTCCCTTGCCTTTCCTTGGAGGCCAATCAAGGGCCTGAGCCTTATTCCCACCGCCACCTTCTCCAACCTGTTGGCGCCATCGCTGCGCAAGGCTTCGCCCGCGCCGACGGTTTTGTGGGGCGGTTTGTCCGTCGTGTACGATTTATAAATGAAAAAATTTCGGCGAGCCCCGCTCTTGACAGGCGAATGGCCATCCCCATTTCTCCAAGATCATGCAAACTCCACCCAACGCTCGCATCCCCGTTTTGCCCAGCCGCAATCTCGTCATCTTCCCCGGACAAAGCGTCCCCATGTTGATCGGACGGACCAAGAGCCTGGCCGCCGTCGAGGAGGCCTGCAAAAACGAAGGCTGGGTGATCCTGATCGCCCAAAGAACCGAAGTCGACGTTCCCGGCGTCGATGACTTATATAAGGTGGGGACCCTCTCCAAACTCACCCGGCTGAAGGGAGATCCAAAAAACGGACTGCAGGTATTAGTCACCGGACACGCGCGTTTCGAGGTGGAAGAGCTGGCCGACGGACCAGAATTTTTGCACGCCAGTGGCCGGGTCTTGGAAGATCTCCAGGATCTCGAGGAAGGCACCGCCAAGATACTCATGAAACACATGAAGGATCTAGCGAAAGAGATGCTTTCTTTCCTCTCGGGAGACCTGAAAAAACTCGCCGTCTTCATCGACGCCGTCGAAGATCCCATCTTGCTCAGCCACACGGTGGTCCAGCATCTCGACCTAGAGCTCGGGCAAAAGCAGGACCTGCTCCAACTCATCTCCTTGAAACAACGCTACCTCGCCTTGCTCGACCTCATGGTGAAACAGAAAGAGGAGCTCAAGCTACAGAGCGAGGTGAACCGCAAGCTTTCCGAAAAAATCGGTAAGCAGCAGCGCGAGGCCATCCTACGAGAGCAGATGAAGACCATCCAGGAGGAGTTGGGCGAAGGACATTCCGGCTCGGAAAGCGCCTATGGGACGAAGATCGAAAATGCCAAAATGCCCGAAGCTGTGAAGAAAATCGCCCTCGAGCAATGGAACCGCCTGAAGACGCTCGGCGAGTCCTCGCCCGAGTCCCACGTGATCCGCAATTATCTCGACTTGCTCTGCGCCATGCCCTGGTCCAAATCGTCTTCCGACGAAATCGACCTCGAGTTCGCAAGAGAAACCTTGCGCAAGGATCATTACGGCTTGGACAAGATCAAGAGGAGGATCTTGCAGCATCTGGCTGTCCTTAAATTAAAGAAGGACAAGAAGGGTTCTATTCTTCTCTTCGTCGGCCCTCCCGGAGTCGGCAAAACCAGCCTCGGAAAGAGCATCGCGGCGGCGCTGGGACGGAAATTCGTTCGCGCCAGCCTGGGCGGCGTGCGCGACGACGCCGAGATCCGCGGACACCGCCGCACCTACATCGGCGCCATGCCCGGCCGCATCGTCGAGGGCATCAAACGGGCCGGGGTGAATAATCCGGTCTTCATGCTCGACGAAATCGACAAGCTTTCGCGGGGCTATTCCGGCGATCCCGCCAGCGCCCTCTTGGAAGTGCTGGATCCCGAGCAGAACGCGGCCTTCACCGATCATTACCTAGAAGTCCCTTTCGATCTAACGAACGTCTTCTTCATCGCGACGGCCAACACCCTGGATTCCATCCCCGGGCCCCTGCTCGACCGCATGGAGACCATCCACCTTTCGGGTTACACGATCCCAGAGAAGCTGCACATCGCGCGGAACCACCTGGTACCGAAGCAATTCGAAGACCACGGCCTCAGCTCCGAACAATTGGAATTGAGCGAAGAGGTCCTGCTCAAAACGATCACTTCCCACTCTCGCGAGGCCGGAGTCCGCGAGTTGGAAAGAAAAATCGCCGAAATCGTCCGCGCCTCGGCCGAAAAGGTCTTGGCGGTGGATGCCAAGCTCCCCATCGTCGTCAGCATCGAAGTGCTGGAAGACATCTTGGGGCCCGAAAAGTTCTTCCATGAAGTGGCCGAATTCTACACGCCTCCCGGCGTGGTGACCGGCCTCGCCTGGACGCCTCTCGGCGGAGAAATCCTTTTCGTCGAAGCCAAGGCCATGCCCGGTTCGGGAAAGCTCACCTTGACCGGCCAACTCGGCGACGTCATGAAAGAGTCCGCTCAGATCGGCTTGAGCCTGGTGCGCTCAAAGCTCGCGGGATTCGCCGAGCCCTTCGACTTCTCGAAAAACGACGTTCACATCCACGTGCCCGCGGGGGCCATCCCGAAGGATGGGCCTTCGGCGGGAGTGACGATGGTCACCACTTTGGCCAGCCTGCTGCTCAATCGATCGGTGGATCCCAAGCTCGCCATGACCGGAGAGGTCACGCTGCGCGGCGCCGTCATGCCGGTGGGAGGCATCAAAGAGAAGATGATCGCCGCTCACCGCGCGGGTATCGAGCGGGTGATCCTCGCCAAGAAGAATGAGCGGGACCTTCGGGACCTGCCCGCGGAAGTCCAGTCGGGCCTGAAATTCGAGTTCGCGGAGCGTGTGGAAGACGTCTTGAAGATCGCGCTGGGCGTGGAGATTCCAAATGCGACGGAACAAAACCAGGGTTCTTGGGCGGCGGCCTGTTAACACCGGAACAAAATATCCTATTGGAACATTCGAAGGCAACTCATCTGAAACATTGGCATTCGCATCCCTGATTTCCGTTCGTCGATGATATTTTTTATTGGAGCGGGATGAATAATATTGCGAGATTCCTTTCCCACCCCATATAATTTTGATTCGTGGGTTCATTGGGGTAGGAAAAATGAAACGATGGGGCCTTACATTCGCCGCAGCCTTCGCCTTTCTATTGCCTTCATTTTTTAATGCCATCACTCAGACCGCGACACCCAGCAAAATCCAAGGCGGCGCATGGGGTTGCTCGAACTCCTCTTCGACGGTCACGACAACCCCGCAAGATTGCACCAAGGACGGCGGCAATTGCCTGCCTACCGCTCCAACTAGCGACATCGGCATCTGCGCGGAGCCACCCCGATTCTGTCAAATGGGAGAACCCGATGCCTGCCATGCATTCTTGCAGGAATGTTCGGACCGCCCCTTCGCCCAGCAGCTTTCGGCGGCCGATAAAGACCTAATCTGCATCGGCGAAGGGGCTCCCCAGTGCACCGTCGTCAGAAAGGAGCTTACGGAGCCCCAATGCCTGCCTCCTCCTGCTCCACCCGAAGGCGGGCGCTGCGAGAGCGGAGCATCCCGGGGCGAGTGCCAGGATGGAGACGATGCATTTTGCCAAAACCTCCTCGAAACCAACAGCGCCAATGCTGTATGCTCCAACGGTTGTTGTGGCATGGATGATGATCTGGACGGAACCCTGAATTCCTCGGACAATTGTCCCAATGATTACAATCCGCAACAGGCCGACTGCGACGGGGAAGGCAAAGGGGATCGTTGCGACAACTGCGCCAGGGATTCAAATCCGGGACAAGAAGATCTAGACCGCGACTCACTGGGTGATGCCTGCGACTCGGATGCGGACGGAGACGGAATCCCCAACGCCCAGGATAAATGTCCTTCCGTCGCCGACGCTTCTCAAAGCGACGCCGATCAGGATCAGGTCGGAGACACCTGCGATAACTGCCCCGACTTGGCCAATAGCGACCAGGCCGACAGCGACAATAACGGCATAGGAGACGCCTGCGACGTTCCGGTGGACAAGGACAGAGATGACGATGGAGTCCCAGATAGCGAGGACAATTGCCCCACGATATCCAACCCCAACCAAAGTAATAGTGATCGGGATAGCCTTGGCGACGCCTGCGATAATTGTCCTAGCCTCAACAATGAGGATCAGGCCGACTTCGATGGGGACGGTGTCGGGGATGTCTGCGACAATTGCCCAAATACCGCCAATTCGGACCAAATCGACAGCGACCGCAACGGCACGGGAGATGCTTGCGAAGGCTCAACGGACTCGGACGGCGACCACATTCCCGACAATACGGACAATTGCCCCAATATCCGCAACATGGATCAAACCAACAGCGACCGCGACTCCTTCGGAGACGCCTGCGACAACTGCCCAACGACCGATAATCCCGATCAGGCCGACACCGACAGGGATGGCGTCGGAGATGCCTGCGATAATTGCCCCAATGTCGGCAACAGCGATCAAGCCGACAGCGACCGCAACGGCACGGGAGACGCTTGCGAGATGACCTGCCCCCTTAACTTACCTTCTTGCAGCGCGAGGAATGGCGGCGAGAGCGTCTGCGACGGCATCGCGGCGCAATTTCGCATCGATCCCAACCAGCTTAACTGTGTCTCGGATTGCTGCCTCTTGCTTTGCCGAAGCGGCGACGATTGCGTCTTCCCGGGAGCACCGACCTTGACCTGCGAATTTTTGCCCGATTTCAGCACTAACGCCTGTAATTTGCCTAGCCGATGAAACGCATGAAGAAGTCCAAATTTTTGCAATTTTTGCTCTGGGGCCTGCTGTTGGCGGGCGTGGTGTCTTGTTCCGGGGTGGTCCCCGGAAATAACGCGACAGTACCCGCCCCAGTCGTCGAGTTACCTTCACTGCAATTCCCTAGCAGCGTCTCGGTCGACACCAACCAGTTGAGCGGCGCCCCAAGCCAGCCCCAGCTCGCCCTGATCAACATCGGAGATAGCCTGGATAGCGATATCGACAGGATTCAAGTGGCCTCGCAATTCTTCCTGAATTTCGTCGACCTGTCGGTTCTGGCGCCCTTGGCCCCATTGAGAATTCCACGCGGCACCAACGTGACCACCTTCGAGGACGCGATCGTCATCAATACCCGGGTGGCCAATATCAAGATCGATTTCGCGCCCTATCAATACGATGCCTCTGGCACAGGTTTGAATTGTTCGGGGAACACAGCGGGACTGCCGATTTGCTACCGTATTTGGATCGATGATGTCCCGACCCTGGCGGGCCTTTTCCTCGCGATTCCCAAGGATGACAATCCGGGAATCGGCCAGTTCAAAGGACTTCCTCTCGATGATCGCCTCGAAGGTTCGGTGGGCAGCCTCTACGATCACCTCGATCCCGCGGCCATCTCGACGGAGGTCTTCACCGCCGTGAACGGTTTCCGCGAGCTTGGTCACGGCCTGCTGGACGCCATCACCACCCAGGACGTCACCTTCACGACGATCAACTTCTCCTTTCTCGAGAACCAAAACACGACGCGTGACGTGGCGAGGTACCGCGACGACCAGAACTTCATCAGCATTTCCCAAGAATCCACCAATCCCGGCATCCTGAACTACATCGCCGCCTGCGGCGACCTGCTCACCCGCCTGGTCATCGATTCGAACATCTGCGTCAACGCGGGAATAGACGTGACAGGCATTGACTTCGTCGATTTCGCGACTCCGGCCGACGTCACCTTGCCGGCGGATTTTCCGGTGGTTCCGCCTTTCCAAGACTCGCCCTTCCATTCTCAGTGAGCTATTTTTTGGGGAATATCTTCCGCAACACCGAGACCTCGAGCCCCTGTTTGTTCCTCAAGATTTCTGCGATCAAGGCCGGCCAGCCCGACCGCTCGAGTTTCTTCTGCATGATCCTAAAACCGTTGCCGTAGATGGGATCCTTGCTTTTGAACATCTTGTCCAAGAAATGCCGGGATAATTCGGAACTATCCTCGGAATAGACCAAATACCCTCCCAACTCGCATAGGCCTTCGGAGTATACCGGGGAAAACTTGACCCCGTTTTCATGCTGCCACACGTGCAATAGTTCGTGAGCCAGCACGGCTTCGAATTCAACCTTCGGCAGACCGAAAAGAATCCCGATCTGGTGGCTGATCCCGACTCTTTTGTAATCGTTGAAATGGTAGTGACTGAGGGTCAATCCGGCTGTGTTGGATTGACGGGAATGCGCCGAGAGGCTTTGGGCATGGGAAAGGGCGACCTCGATATTTTTCGGAATGCCCGAGAAACCCTTCCCCTCCAAGAGCTCCTGCACTCGGCGCCGGCTACGGTTGGCCGTCACGCCGTCCGTGACGGCGAGTTTCTTGCAAAATCCGCAGACATAACGTCCGTCCGAATAGCGGTAGGCTCCAGCGGATGTTTTTTTGGAAAGGATGCGATCGCAACTGCCGCAAAAACGGATCGTATGGCCGGAGTGGGCGCGCTGTCCCCAGGAGTCGAGAACGATCCCGCCCGAGAGCGGATGGTCGCAAAGACAGCAGGGCTCGGGGCCAGAACCTGCTTCTCGATTCGAAGGATTTCTTTTGAAAAAATCCAGGATCCTCACAAGACCCCTCGCCGTGGCATCGGAATTGGCGTCTCCAAGCCCTTAAGCCTTCAACCGATAGCCCGTCTTAAACATCCACCGAAGGATGCCCATGCACAGAGCCATGAACCCCAACGTCATCCCAAGGCTGATTTCGACCTGGACATCGGCGACCCCATAGAAGCTCCATCGGAACCCGCTAATAAGGTAGACCACGGGATTGAACAAGGTGACCTTCTGCCAGAAGGGCGGCAGCATGTTGATCGAATAAAAACTACCGCCAAGAAAGGTCAAAGGAGTGACGATCAGCATCGGGACGAGCTGAAGCTTCTCGAAACCGTCGGCCCAAATACCGATGATGAAGCCGAAGAGACTGAATGTCACCGCGGTGAATATCAAGAACAACACCATCCACAGCGGATGGTCGCGGCGGCTCCGACGTAACTCACGACGATCTCGACGTAAGAAACTGGGGCTGAAAGCAACTCATAGATGGTACCGGTGAATTTGGGGAAATAAATTCCGAAAGAGGCATTGGAGATGCTGGAGGTCAAAATAGCCATCATCATCAGTCCTGGAACGATGAAGGCCCCATAACTGACGCCGTCGATCGAGGTCATCCTTGAACCGATCGCGGAGCCGAATACCACGAAGTACAACGAGGTGGAGAGTACCGGGGCGACGATGCTCTGGAGCAAGGTACGAAAAGTGCGAGCCATCTCGAATCTATAAATGGCACGGATCGCGTGAAGGTTCATCCCTTGGCCCTCACTAAATTGACGAAGATATCTTCCAAGGAGCTTTGATCGGTCTTGAGGTCTTTGAATTCGAGACCCGAGGCGTGAAGGTCCTTGAGCAAAGCGGCGATGCCCTTGTGCTCGCCTTGCGCGTCATAGGTATAAACCAATTCGTATCCGTCCGGGGAGAGAGCGAGCCGGTATGGAGAGAGAGCCTCTGGTACGGCGTCAATCTTCCCGTGCAAATGAAGGATCAACTGTTTCTTGCCGAGCTTTTGCATCATCTCGACCTTGTCCTCGACCAGGATGATCTCTCCCTTGCGGATCACCCCGATCCTGTCGGCCATTTCCTCGGCTTCCTCGATATAATGGGTGGTCAAAATAATGGTGACTCCGCTGGCGCGCAAATCACGGACCACCTGCCACATGTCGCGCCTCAGTTCGACGTCGACGCCTGCGCTGGGCTCGTCGAGAAAAAGGATCTGGGGCTCGTGGGAAAGGGCCTTGGCGATCAGCACGCGACGCTTCATGCCGCCAGAGAGCGTCATGATGCGGTTGTCCTTCTTGTCCCAGAGCGAGAGTTCTTTGAGGATCTTCTCGATGTAGGCGGGATTGGAAGGTTTGCCGAAGAGGCCTCGACTGAAACTGACGGTGGCCCAAACGCTCTCGAAGGCGTCGGTGGTCAACTCTTGGGGCACCAGGCCCACCATCGATCGCGCCGCGCGATAGGCCTTGACGTTGTCGTTGCCATCTACCGTGACCGTACCGGAGCTAGGATTGACCACATGACGAAAGCGATTTAAGGCTTGGCCGCCTCCGCAATCGTCTTCATATCGGCAAGGCCCTTTTCGAATTGGCCTCCGACCATTTTGTCGCAGTCGATGAAAAGGCCTATAGCCTTGGAGATAAAATTGTTCTTCCCGTCCATGCTCCAAGTGACCAAGGTTTGCTCGCCTTGGGGCTTGAAGGTAAAGGTCGCGACATTGGTGCCCTTGAAGGGCTTGAGGAATTCGAGGTTAAACTTCACCAACTCGTTCGGACGGCTATCGGCGATGGTCATGCTCCCCGCGCCAACTGCATTGTTTCCGTCCCAATGGAAGGTGGCGCCGTTTCCCGCCGCGGGTCCCTCGTAGCTGACTTTTGCCTTGGGATCCAACTTCGCCCATGGGGACCAAGCCTCCCATTTGTGGAGGTCGTTCACTTGTTCGAAGACGACGGCAGGCGAGGCCGAGATGGCGGCGCTGCGCTCGACATGAAATTCGGAGGGGCGCAAGGCGACGATGATGGAGAACACGGCCAGGATCGCGGCAAACGAGACAAGAATTTTTTTGAACATATAGAGTCTCCTCCAAGCGGATTGGAGCAAAAGTAGTGGGCTATTTAGGCCAATAATTCAAGGGCAAAGAAACAAAACCCCCATCACTGGGCCAAGATCACCCCGCCTCCAGGAGGATTCCGGATTTCACGTAGATGGGCTTCACGAGTTTCCGCATCGCGGGCAATTGGAGGGCGAATAAAATCGTCCCCAACAAACAAGCCAGGGAGTTGATCGACAGCGCGTAAGACACCCCCAGATATTTCGCCGAAGTCCCCGCGATCAGGCTGCCAAAAGGCACCATGCCGATGAAGGCCATGGCATAGAGCGACATCAAACGCGCCCGCTTATCGTCGTCGACGATCCAGGTCCTCGAAAAGGCGAAAGCCGCAAGGCAGACGCTGAAAATCAAGCCCGCCGCCACGATCATCTTCCCCAAACCCAGCACGGTGCGCTTGGAAGCCATCGCCACCGCGCCGATCAAGGCCCCCAATCCCGAGGCCGCCATCAAGAATCCGTAGGTGTGGGCGCCGCCCCGAAAAACCGAGCCGGCGAAAATGGGCATGAGAACCATGTAGGACATTCCCATCAAGCTGAATAGGGCCGAGAGCAGCAGCAAGTTGCGAATGGGCGGAAAGCCGAAGGCGTAGCTCGCGCCTTCCCGCAATTGATGCATGCCGCCATGGGGAGACGGGACCTTTTCGCGCGGCCGATAATCCATCATCCCCAAGGAAGCCAGCACGGCGATGTAGCTACATCCGTCGATGAGGAAACAAGCTCCCTCTCCGAAACCCGCGATGATCAATCCGGCCAAGGTAGGCCCGATGAGCCGGGCGACATTGACGATGAAGGTGTTGAGCGCGATCGCGTTGCCCAAGTTTTTCTTGTCCTCGACGATCTCCACCACGAAAGACTGTCGGGTCGGCATGTCGAAGACGTTGATCATCCCCTGCAAGAAACCCAACAGGAGAATTTGCCACAAAGTCACCAGATGCGTCAGGGTCAGAAAGGCGAGGGCGAAAGACTGAAGCATGGCTAGAATTTGCGTATTAAAGAGAATGCGATGCAGGTTTCGGCGCTCGATCCAGACCCCGGCGAAGGCGGCGAAGAGAAAAACCGGGAGCTGTCCCGTGAAGTTCGCGAGCCCCAGCCAAAAGGGCGAATCCGTCAGCCGGTAAACCAGCCAACTGGTGGCGACCATCGTCATCCAGGTTCCGATGAGGGAAATCCCTTGGCCGATGAAAAAGAGACGATAATTCCTAGCGTTGAGAGCGCGGACGATGTGTTTCATGAGTTCCTAACAAAGCCCCATCCCCCGAACAAGTCAAAGGTTTCTCGACAAGGAAAGGCACGCGGGGATACGATCCGGCCCACTTCGACGGCCGTCGAAACGCATCAGGAGTCCTCCATGAAAATGACATTCTCCACCCACGTCACTTTTTGCCCGCGGCGACAATAAAAATGAAATTACCAAAAAAAACGCTCCTGATTCTCGGGGCAACGGGCCAGGTCGGAGAGCAGCTGCTGCGGTTGTCCATGGATCACGAAGGAATCTCACGGGTCGTCGCGCCGACGCGCCGTCCACTGCGGCGAAACGCCAAATTGGAAAACCCCATCATCGATTTCGAGAATTTCCCTAAAGAATCCCCGTGGTGGAAGGCGGATCTCGCGTTATGCGCACTGGGCACCACTTTGAAGCGGGCGGGATCCAAAGAGGCCTTTTCCCGCGTGGATCACGATTATGTCCTCCGGGCGGCGGAATCCACGCATAGCGCGGGAACGCCGACCTTCGGCATGGTGTCTTCCCTCGGAGCCGCGGCGGATTCGCGAACCTTCTATTTCAAGGTCAAGGGGGAGACCGAAAGGGATCTCGCCAAACTAGGCTTCCCTTCCTTGACCATCGCCAGGCCTTCGCTATTGATCGGAGAACCTCGTTCCAGCGCGCGTCCGCTCGAAGCCCTGGGACTCTTCATGGGAAGGCATTTCGGCGCGCTGCTTCCCAAGCGATACCGTCCGGTAACGACCACCCAGGTCGCAAGGGCCCTGTTGCAAGCCGGCCTACTCGCGGAACCGGGAATACGAACCCTCGAATCCGAGGATCTGCTATCCGCTAATTTTTGAATTCATTTAACGGAAGCGATAAGTTCGGCGGTTTGACCGTGGAACCAGCCCACACCCAGGGTTGATGTCGACCTATTGGCCTTCGACGGCCAAGACCTGGTAGGACCAGGGCGACTTCGGATTGAACTTGAGGCGAAAGTCTCCCACGCGCTCCTCGAAATTCGCGCTGCTTCCGGGGGCGATGTCGAGTTTTCCGACCTTGACCTGCCATTGCTCCGCCGACTTCACGTCGCCTCCGAACAAGATTTTCAAGGTCACCGACCGCAAGGTCGACGGAGAATTATTTTGAATTTTCCCCGTGATCTTGTCGGAAAACACCGAATGTTTCACGTGGGTGTCGAGGATCTGGATTTGGGAGGGGGAAACCAAGTTGGGGGAGGCGGATTGCCAATACATCGTTGGGTCGTCGACCGAGTCGCCCAAAACGAAAGAGCCTATCCCCAGAGCCATCATGGGCAACCCTATCGCCAAGAGCACTTGTCCCTTGTGCGCCTGGTGATGGCGGCTGAGCGTGTAGAAGAGCAAAAGCAACAAGAGCCCCGCGCCAATTCCAAGGGTTACCAAGGAAGAAACCTTCACCAAGAGGAGGAGGAACATCGCCATCCCCCCGTACCAAAGGACGATCAGCTGTTTTGTGCTCATGAAGGGCCACCCGTTTTTTTGAGGTTTCGAATAGAATCGCGAACCGAGAGAAAAACATAGTTCAACGTCGAAACCCAGCAAAAATATCCCGAGCGGCCCTCCAAGCACTTCGATCAAGTGAGATGGCCCATCTTGCCGCCGCGATAGTCCTCCATTGCCTGGAGAATCTCCTCGCGGGTGTTCATGACGAAGGGACCACTGTATGCCGTCTGGATGAAGGCAAAATAAGCCCTTGAGTTTCCAAGCGCCGTTGGGACAAAGCTTCCATCCCATCCTCGACGCGATGGCGGAGGTCAGCAAAAGACTGGCTCGCCGGGCTTCCCGTAAATCCGGAGCCTAAGAGCCGAAACGCTTTCCCAGAACGCCAACTTCTAGTAAGTGAAAAGCATGCGCATTCCCTCGAAACGACCGCGACGCCTGGCTTCTTGCCTCTTTTTCGGACTGGTCATGTCCTGCTCCAGCAACGCCCCGGCCGACTCGCCCTCGGGAAAGCTGCGACCGGCGGATTTGGTCAAGTCCCCCAAGGATTTCTTGGATCACAACGTCGACCTGGAAATCATCGAACCCCTCTCCGGTCCGGCAACGCCCCAGAATCTCGCAACCGCCGAGTATGGGCGGATTCGCATCGAAATACCCGACGCCATGGGTACCGAAATATCCCTCGTCCCCTCCGCCTTTCGCGTCGAAGATCCCAATCGCTACCATCGCAAATTCGACCGAGTGATGGCATCGCCCATCCGCGTAAAAGGCGAATTTTTGATCGACCCGGAGATGACTCAGTCCATGCATCGTCCCGTCTACGTGATTCGGGTCGCCTCCTGGGAACCGATGGCCAGGGAAGCCGCGGTGGCCCTGCCCTCTCTCGCCGAAGTGAAGGCGAATCCCGCGAAGTGGGACCGAAAAAGAATCGTCTACGAGGGAATTTACGAAACCCGCTTTGAAGTGGCTGCCCTCGACAAGGACATCTGGCTCGCTTTCGAACCCAACGCCGAAGTGGCCGGGACGCCCGTCGAAGCCTCCCCCGGCAGGCGCGTCAACCGAGTCCGCGTGACGGGAACTCTCTACTCCAACCCGAACGTCCGCTATGGTCACTTGGGCGGATATCCTTTTGAACTACAGGCCTCGAAGATCGAATATCTCGGCGCGGCCGCCCTTCCCTAAGTCGCGCGCCTTTAGCCTAAGGCCCCTCTCTCAAGCAAAGCTGGCCTAATCGAAAAATTTTGGTCAAAATATCCCTTTATTCCAAGGGAAGGATGCAACCATGACCGACGCCCTGCTCCGAGGAGAATATCTTTACGAAGAAGTTTATCCCGCCTTCAAGGAAGGCACGGACGAGAAAAAAAAGACCGCCCAACTCAATTGGGTTTTCTTGAAGTGCCTCGCGGAAGAAGGCGTCGGCTTCTCGGAGCATCATTCGCTGAAGATCGCGGACATCGGCTGCGGCCCTGGAGACA
>JAIOPF010000281.1 GCA_021414045.1 Deltaproteobacteria bacterium
GTACCGTCGGCGTCAGGGACTTGAACTGAGGGAATATCTTGCCGGTGAGGAAGCCGAGGTCGAGGGGCCGCGGAGAAAGAATCTTAATCGGTCCGGTGGCGGGGAGGGGCGTACCTTTTTTGCCGATCAGGAAATACTGGTCGCTGCCGTCGCCGCTGGGCAATTGCAAGGTTTTGGCGATCATGGTTGCGCCCCAGGTCGTGGCGTATTGGTAATAGCTGTCGAGACTGAGGACCGCCGCGGCGGGTTTCTGAGTCTTGATGAACTCGATTCCCGCCGCCTTGTCGGTGAAGTAGGTCACGCTGGGTTCGAGTTTGCCGCCGCTGGCCTTCTTCAAGGCTTCGGCCAAGCTGTCGAGAATCGGTTGGGCGGATTCTTGGCTGCCTTCGCCGCCCGGGTAGAAAAACAGGATCTTGACCGGCACGGCTTGCGCCGCCGCGGCTGCGAGAATGAAGAAGAGACCGAAGAGAGTTTGGGCGATTTTTTTCATGAGGCGCTTTCTTGCTGAATTTCCCAGGGCTTGCCTTGTTCTTCCCGCAGGTACCACTCGCAGAATCTCCGTAGGCCTTCCTCGATCTTGACCTTGGGATCGTACCTCAAGGCGGCACGGGCGCGGGAGATGTCCGCGAAGGTCGCGACAACGTCGCCGGGCAGGTAGTCCGCGTGGCGGCGTTTCGCGGTGACTCCGAGGTTTCTCTCCAGGATGGAGACGAGTTCCAGGAGAGAGACGGTCTGGGATTCTCCGAGGTTAAAGATGTCGTAACGCGGCGTGGAGCGGCTGCCCGCGATGGTCCAGTGCATGGCCCCGAGGATGCCGTCGACGCAGTCGTCGATGAAAGTATAGTCGCGGCTGCTGCTGCCGTCGCCGTAGAGCGTGATTTCCTTTCCGGAAAGCATGGCGCGGGTGAACTTGTAGATGGCCAAGTCGGGGCGCTGACGGGGGCCGTAGACCGTGAAGAAGCGCAGGTTGGCGACGCTTAGGCCGTGCAGGTGATGATAGGTGTGCGCGATCAGCTCACCAGCTTTTTTTGTGGCGGCGTAGGGCGAGATGGGGTGGTCCACCGCGTCGCTCTCGCTGAAAGGCAGCTTGGTGTTGGAGCCGTAGACGCTGCTGGAAGAAGCCGCGACGACGGCGCGAATTCCGAGCTCGCGGGCGCATTCGAGGACATTGAGAGTTCCGTCGATGTTGACCGCGCTGTAGAGTCTTGGGTCGGCGATGGAGGGTTGCACGCCGGCCATGGCGGCCAAGTGAATCACGGCGTCGAAAGGCTCGCGGCTCATCGCCTTGCGCAGGACCTCGGGATGCCCCAGGTCTCCCTCGGCGAAGACGAATTGTCCGACTCCGGCGGCCAGTCCCTGCACGATGTCGAGATTGTGTCGTTTTTTCGCGACGGAATAGACGGGAACGAGGTTGTCGAAGCCCACCACCCGGTGTCCCTGGCGAATCAAGGCCTCGGCCGTGTTCGAGCCGATGAAACCGGCGGCGCCGGTAAGAAAGATATTAAGGGTGCCGTCCATGATTGATTCTTAGCGAGGCGGGCTTTCGCCTGTCTATGAAATTCCTCTTTAGATTTTAGGCGCTTCTCGGGAAAGCCTGGAATGATAGTAAAGACGGTCTCGGGTTTTGGCCTTTTCCATCAGTTCGACGATGGCGCCCGGCGGAAATGCATCGACGATGTTGGAGAAAACCTTACCTTGGAGGGTCACGGTCGATTTGATGCAGAGAACGCTTCGACCGCCGGGACTGAAGAAGGAGCCCTCGACGAAATTCAGCTGTCCGCCGACTCCGCTGTATTGGCGTTCGCCGATGGATTCCGAGCAGACTTGGCCGGAGAAATCGACCATGAAGCCTGAGTTCACGCTGACCATGTTGCGGTGTTTCGCGATGATCGCGGGATTGTTGACGTAAGAGACGGGCGCCGCCAAGACCCGGCCCGCGTTGTGGCCGTTGCGCTCGTCCAAGAAATCGTAGAGCTTTTGCGTGCCCAAGGCGAAGGCGAAGAGCGTTTTTCCTTCGTGCATGCCTTTACGGGTATTGCTGATCTTTCCCGATTCCATGAGGGTGAGGAATCCGTTGCTGATCAATTCGGAATGGACGCCGAAGTCGCCCATGTCTGTCTGCGAGAGGTAGCGCGCGACTTGGTCGGGAATGGCCCCGATGCCGAACTGCAGGGTGTCCCCGGAGCGCAGTAGCTTGACGACGTTTTCGGAGATTTTTTTCTCGGCTTCCGTCGCCTCGGTCTCCGGGGCTTCAAGCAAGGTCATGTCGGACTCGACCAGGGCGTCGACGTCCCGGACGTGAACTTTATTGTCGCCCAATTCCGGAAGTCCTTTGACGATGGGCATCTTCACGTTGACTTCGGCGATGGCGAGGCGATTGGGATCCTTCCCGGCGTTGATGAAGGGGACGTAGGCCGCCTCGGCATCGACGCCGAAAGAAAGGAATCCATCCGTGTCCATGGAAGAGAGCGTCGTCATCACGACTCGAGGCGGGAAAGTCTCCACCCATTTCTCGAAGCCGTTGAAGGGCAGGGGCTGGTAAGACATGTTGAAGCCGCTGTCGTTGAGCATCCTCTCGATGGGGCCGAAGTAGCCGCTGATGGCTTCGATCTTGGGATTCGTCAGGCAAGGGTAGGGAAAGGCGAGGAGGCCGGTGAAGAGTTTCAGCGACTGAATATTTTTTAGTTCACTTAGTTGGTTGAGTAAGGTACGAGGCTGTCCGGCGGCGATCGAGGTGCTCAAGTAGTCCTCGGGGCGCAGTCGGTTCAGAAACTCTTGCAGGTCTATTTTCTTCTTCTGGTAGATTTCTAGATTTTGCATATGGGCTTTCTGAATTATAGAAATAGGCACATATTTCTATAATTTTGATGTATTTAAACTAGTTGATTTTCTGCTCTGTAAATTGTTTTCATAGTAAAATCAATTGGTTGAGGTTGAAGAACCCGGGTGGCACAGAGGATGCAATCTAGTCTTGGCGTGCGTCGAAAAAAAAGACGCCGCTGAGGAAAGAAAAAATCCTCAGACAAAACAAAATATCAAGTGTGCCCCCGGGTCGGAGTAGACAGAGAGTAATCGAAGTCTGCTCTGACCTTTTTTATTTTACCTTCCGACGGCATTCCGCCGAGTATAGTTCCCCCTCCCGAGAGTCCGAAGCAAAATTAAGGGCCGAATTTGGGGCCTTCTCTTAGTAATTTTATATACTTCCTATATATTTCATAAATTAATCAATATTTTATAATTAATAATATTCAAAATTGAGAATATAAAAATAAAATTGTTTAATTTCATATAGTTAGTCTTTTTATCTTTTTGGCATCACCCTTGCTTTATTAAAAGACATCACGGAAACAAACCAACCGTGAAGGAAAGAAAAGGGGTCGTCATGAAAGCTTCGAATAACGTCATTAAGGTGGAAGATTTCTTGAAACTGCAAGAGCTCTCGGAGCTGAACGAGACCCCCGTCGTTGAGACGGAAACCGAAGTCGCCGACCTGATCGATTTCGGAGCTTTTCGTCAAAAGACCCAAGCCAAGAAAGCCCGTCGCGCCAAGGCCAAGGTCCAGGCCGTCGAGATGATCAAGATCGTGAAGGGCTTGGTTTATGACTACGAAGACCAAATGACGGCGATCGCCCACGAAATCAACGGCGCCGAATGGTCCGAGAAGCACGAGGGCACCGCCTTCGACCAAATCCGCGACGACATGCGCCGCCTGTATGCCTTCGTCAACACCCTCGAAGTCGCCGTCGAATTTCATGGCGCGGCGACCTTGTCGGAAGCCTGCGAGATGATCCGCAAGGGCGACGATTCGGAAGCCATTCAGACCCTCGATTACATCCTCCAGAGCGAGTACCTGGGATTCCAGGCCATCGCGAAGGTCCTTCAGGTGGTCTACCTGAACGAAGAGAATTACTTCTTCAACTCGCAATCCCTTTGCGAGACCTACCGCGAGCTCGAGACCGCGGGCTTCACGCACAGCATCGAGCCTATCGCGTCGGCTTGCTTCGAAGAGGCTTTGGCGATTTAGTTTGATTGAAAATTTGGTTTGAAAAAGCCAAGGGCCGCTCTCCTCGAGCGGCCCTTGCTTTTTGTATAGAAGGGAAGGGAAGTTTAAGAATGTTGTTCGGCTAACAATCCTCGGGGTGCAGGAGGCAGGGATTGATCTGGGTATTCGGGTGGGCCTCCTCGAATGTGTAATTCGGAGTCGCCTGAACGTGAGGCGTACTTGCGGGAAAATAATGAGGGTGGTCCCCGGGATCGTTGTTATTACCTCCATCGTCGTCCGGAACCACCGGAGGTGAATCCGGAACCTCGGAGACGGGAGGGGTGGTGTCCACCGAGGTGATCGGGGGAATATCCGCCGCATCCATATCCGCGCATGCCGTCGGCAATAAACACAGTGCGCTTAGAACCATTAAATAACGCCATTTCATCTTCGTTCTCCTTTTGCCCATGCCCTCTGCCGCTTAAGTATTACAAAGGCGGTGCCAAAAGGGGGTCGAGGAAATTCAGGTACTTAGCCGAAAAATTGGGAAAGTTGTGAAGAATGGAACAGAAAAGAATTCAAAAAATTCGCAAATGGAATTTTAGAGGTGGGGGGGCAATTTTAAAATAATGCGAGAGGGGGGACTTGAACCCCCACGACCTTGCGATCGCTAGAACCTGAATCTAGTGCGTCTGCCAATTCCGCCACTCTCGCGAAAGGCGCCCTCGATTTATTCATTATAAGGCGCTTCGTCAACGTGAATTTACCGTTTTTTCAATATCTTGCTTGCTTCAAGGGGGTAAGCCCCTTACCTTAGGGCCCTGTGAGAAAAAAGAAAAGCCGCGAGGCCCGCCCTAACCGAACCCCAAACACATCCCGTCGTTCCAAGCCCCCCGAGAGGGCAGCCGCGAAAGGTGGAGGAGATTCCACGCCTCCCCAGTATTTAGAGGGGATCCTCAAGATTCATCGCGATGGCTATGGCTTCGTCTTGGCCGAACAAACCGGCGTCAACGACGTCTTCATTCCGGCCCGCCGCATGGCGGGGGCCATGAACGGGGACCGCGTCATCGCGACGGTGCGCTCTAATCCCCGAGATTCACGCCTGGAAGGGGCTATTACCGAGATCAAGACCCGGGGCAATTCCTGGATCATTGGGCGACTGCAAAAGTCTGGTTACCAGACGGTGGCTGTCGTCTCCGAAAAGGGTCGCAGCACCGAATTCATCATTCCCTCCAAAAAGATGAACGGCGCCGAACTTGGCCAGAGCGTCGGCCTCACGATCACAAAGTACCCTGAGGAAGGCCAGCTGGGCATCGCCGAAGTGGTGCAGATTTTCGAGAACCGCGGCACCCCCAAGACCGAAGTCGACATCGTCATCCTCAAGCACCAGTTGCCCCGGGAATTTCCCGACGACGTCCTCCGCGAGGCCGACGATTGGCGGCAGCGCCGCGATATCGTCTTGGACGAAGGTCGCCGAGACCTCAGAAAGCTGCCCTTCGTCACCATCGACGGCGAGACCGCCAAGGATTTCGACGACGCTATCTGCGTCATTCCTGAAGGTAACGGCTACCGGCTCTGGGTTTCCATCGCCGATGTCAGCCATTACGTGACCCCGGGCAGCGCCCTCGACCGCGAGTCTTTCAAGCGCGGAACTTCCGTTTATTTTCCGGACCAATGCATCCCGATGTTACCGGAAGCCTTGAGCAACGATCTCTGCAGCCTCCGACCCAAGGAAGACCGGCTGACTTTCACCTGCGAGATGTTCCTCGACGCCGAGGGGGTTCCCAAGAGCACCGACGTCTATAAAAGCGTGATCCATTCCCAGGCGAGGTTGACTTACAAGCAGGTGGCCCGCGCCTTGGTCGACCAAATTCCGGAGGTTCGCGAACCTTTAACGCCGCTCTTGCCCATGTTGACCGACGCCCTCGAGCTCTCGCGCAAGATCCGCAAACAGCGCTTCGCTCGGGGTAGCATCGATTTCGACATGCCCGAGCCAGAGATCCAAATCAGCTTCGAGGACGGCAGCATCGAGAACATCATCAAGGCCGAGCGCAACGTCGCCCATTTCTTGATCGAAGAATTCATGATCGCCGCCAACGAGGCGGTGGCGCGTTTCATCACTCAAAAGAAGGCGCCCGGGGTGTACCGCGTTCATGGCGAGCCCGATCCGGAAAAGGTAAAGAACTTCCAGGTTTTGCTGCATAACCTCGGATTCAACATCAATTTTCCGCCCAATCCCAAGCCTTCCTTTTTTAACGGGGTCTTGCACAAGGTCGCGGATCACGCCGAACAGAAATTGATCCAGCATATCTTGCTGCGTTCCATGAAGCAGGCCGTCTATTCCGAAAAGAACGTCGGTCATTTCGGTCTCGCCTCGACTTGCTATACCCATTTCACCAGTCCCATTCGTCGCTATCCCGACCTGATGGTCCATCGCATCCTCGAAGGTATCTTGAGGCAGGGGGCACCGCGCTCCGAAGAGGCGAGGGAGGCTAGGACCCTCGAGCTGGCAAATATGGCCGGCCACTGTAGCCGTCGCGAAAGGGTGGCTATGGAGGCGGAATGGGAGGCCATCGATCTGCAAAAAGCCCTCTTTATGCAGAAGCACGTCGGCGAAACCTTGAAGGGCGTGGTTTCGCGGATTGCGAAGTTCGGCTTCTTCGTCGAGCTCTTCGATTTCTTCGTGGAGGGCTTGGTGTTGCTGGAAGATCTCGAGGACGATTATTACCTCTTCGACGAGAAGAAACACCGCCTCCGAGGACGCAAAGGCGGCAAGGTCTTCAAGATCGGGACGGAAGTCACGATCAAGGTCGCGAAGGTGGATATCGAAGCCCGCCAGGTGCTCTTCGCGCTTTCCGATGGAATTTAAAAATCACCCTATAACTCCTTGACTTTTCAACATTTCTTTCTATAAACCCGATTATGGAGCTGTTCTCCTTTCTCCTGCTCGGGATTTATTTTTTCATACTAGGGATCTTGGCGATCTTCGGTTTGCACCGGTATTACCTGACCTATCTTTATTACAAATATAAAGACCAGGGCCCGAAGGACGTGCCGGCATTCGAGGCGCTTCCGCGCGTGCCTTTCGTGACGATTCAACTCCCGATTTATAACGAAAAATACGTCGTCGAACGCCTCGTCCAAAAGGTTTGCGCCATCGAGTATCCCTCCGACCGTCTCGAGATCCAGCTGCTCGACGATTCCACCGACGAGACCCAAGAGATCGCCAGGGCGGTGGTTCGGGAGTTTCAATCCAAGGGGCACCCGTTGGTCTACATTCATCGCCAAAACCGAAAAGGTTTCAAGGCGGGAGCCTTGGACGAGGGACTGCAAGTGGCGAAAGGGGAGCTCATCGCCGTATTCGATGCCGACTTCCTGCCCCAGGCCGATTTTTTGACCCGGATGGTGCCCTTTTTCTTCGCCCGAAAAAAATACGGCATGATCCAGGCTCGCTGGGGTCACCTCAACCAAGATTATTCCTTGATGACCCAGGCCCAGAGCATCCTGCTCGACGGTCACTTTGTCATCGAGCATACGGCGCGGAATCGCTCCGGGCGCTTTTTCAATTTCAACGGGACGGCGGGGATCTGGGATCGCAAGTGCATCGAAGCGGCCGGCGGCTGGCATTACGACACCCTGACGCCCAGTTGCGGGGTTGGAAGTTCCTCTACGTACCCGAAGTGGTGGTGCCCGCCGAGTTGCCGGTGGACATGAACGGCTTCAAGGCCCAGCAGCATCGGTGGGCGAAGGGTTCCATCCAAACCGCGAAAAAACTCATGCCACGCATCCTGCGCAGCGGTCTTCCGCCTCGAGTCAAAATGGAGGCTTGCTTCCATCTGCTGAATAACTTCGCCTATGTCTTGATGGTCTTGCTTTCCTTCTGCATGCCCATCTCGCTTTACCTGAGGCACCAGATGCACTTGACCTCGATCTTATGGATCGACTTGCCGGTGTTCGTGCTGGCCACGCTTTCCATCGCCTCGTTTTACGTCTGTTCCCAGAAGGAAATTTATCCCGACTGGAAAATGCGGCTCTTGTATCTGCCGCTTAACATCGCCCTGGGCATAGGCCTCGCGATCAACAATACCAAGGCCGTTTTCGAGGCTCTGTTCAACCGTCAAAGCGAGTTCACCCGCACCGCCAAATACGCCATCGCGAAGAAATCCGACGCCTGGCAGAATAAAAAATACCGCAGCTCTTTCGGTGTGATCACTCTCTTCGAGGTTTTATTGGGGCTCTATTTCAGCTTGGCCATCGTCTACGCCTTCATCCACGGGCTTTGGATGTCCTTGTACAGTTTGTTGTTCTTTCAAGTGGGATTTTTATACGTGGGTTTTCTTTCATTATTTCAAGGTCGTCCCGCCGTCAGTTTGACGCCTCCGCTCAGCGCGCCGACAGTCTCCATCGAATAATTTTTTTTCGTTTTCACCTCGTCCCACGGGCCTTTGGCACGGGCAAAAACCTTGACACCACCCTAGCGGGCCGTCATCATGGATATCGATATGAAGAAGACATTTGAAGTCACTCTCCTCAACCAAAAATTCCAACTCAAGAGCGAGTCGGACGACAAGTACGTCCAGCGCGTTGCCGATTACGTCAACAAAAAGCTCTTCGACATCCAAGAGAAGACGAAATCCGTCTCTTCCTTGAACGTCGCGCTGCTTGCGGCCTTGAACATCGCGGACGATTTCTTTAAAATCAAAAGTGGAGAGAAGGAAAAGGTGGTCCAAGCGCGGGGCAAGGTGAAGGAGATTCTCGGCTTGATCGACCGCCACCTCGGATCATGATTTTTTCGTTCTTTTACAGCCGAATTTGATTTCCCTGCCTTGATCGCGTTTGGTGCTTAATCCATGATTTAGAACCTAGCTGATGAGAACGGGAGCTTCCGCCCATGGCGGTGAGCATGCCCGCCGACCCTTCACGGGGCCGCATGCGGGAAGCCTAATGTCATGATTGAAGCGCCCACCTATTGATAATAGGTTCAAATCACACAGCTCCACACGACAGAAGGTGGGGAGACTTTTGAATTCCTTTCCCGTGCCGCCCGAATGGCTAGCGCACGGGAAAGGACTTGAAATGGAGTCGGTTGAGAACTTTGATTTAGCTTCTTAGTGAATTTTGAAATTGTTTTTCGAAGTTGTGTTTTTTTCTTTAAGAATATCTAGAGAGTTATTGAAGCTTTGCGAAAGCGTCCGCTTTTTTCTCCGGGCCTAACCTCGATGGTTGGCCCACCCGCCTCGATTTCTACCGTATAGAAGTTTGCGAGTCACGGCGATGGAATCTCCATCCAAACAAGACCTGCGTCGCGCCCTGCTGGAACAAAGGACGCTATTCGGAGGACAAGAACGCGCTTCGGCGTCGTCGTCTCTTGCCGATCGATTTTTTTCGGAACTGCCCTCTCTTTTCGATATTGGGGCCTACTGGGCCGTCCAAGGGGAAGTTCCCACCGAGGGAATCCTGCGTCGCCTGATTCTCGAGGGCCGGCGGGTTTACCTGCCGAGGATATCGGGCGGGTCAGCGCTAGAATTCGCGCCCATCGAGGGAGAAAAAGACCTCGAGCCGGGCCCTTTCGGAATTCTCCAGCCGAAGTCAACGATAAGCGCGGTGCCTTTAGGGAGGATCCCGCTTCTCGTCATCCCGGGCGTTGCTTTTGACCTCCGGGGCGGGCGGATCGGGTGGGGGAAGGGTTATTACGATTCGGTTTTGAAAGGCTATCGGGGATCGTCTCGGCGGAGAAGGAGGCCGAGCGCATCGCGACCGAGGCTGAGGCCCGGGCCCAGCAACGCCGCAAGGAAGCCGACCTCGAGGCGCAATCCTTCAAATTGGAAGCGCAGAAAGACTTGGAGGAAGAGGCTCGCCTGCGCAAGTCCGAGCTCGAAAAAATCGAGCAGCGGCTGTTCAGCAAGGAACAGGGGCTCGATAAAAAATTCGAAACCCTGGAGCATCGCGAGCGGGAATTCGAAACTCGGGAGAAGGCCGCCGAGGAACTCTTGGACAAAAATCGGCACTTGGTCGAGGAGTCCCGCGCCGCTCTCGAAAAAGTCGCCGGCATGTCCTCCGAAGAGGCGAAGGAACGCATCGTCAAGTTGGTCGAAAGCGACGCCCAGATCGAGGCGGGCCGGCGCCTTCGGCTGATCGACGAGGAAACGCGGGCCACCGCCGACAAGAAGGCCCGCCAGATCATAACCAAGGCGGTCGAACGCCTTGCGGGCGAATGGGTGGCCGAGAAGACGGTGACCGTCGTGCACCTCCCCAACGAGGAGATGAAGGGGCGAATCATCGGCAAGGAAGGCCGCAATATTCGCGCCATCGAGCAGCTCACCGGCATCGACCTGATTATCGACGACACACCCGGGGCCGTCATCCTTTCGGGATACAACCCCGTCCGCCGCGAAGTCGCGAAAGTCGTGCTCGAGCGCCTTTTGCAGGACGGGCGCATTCATCCCGCCCGAATCGAGGAGATGGTCGACAAGGTGACCCGTGAAATCGATGTCCAGATCAAGGAAGCGGGGGAGGCGGCCTGCTTTGAGCTGGGCATCCACGGCATTCATCCCGAGTTGATCCACCTTTTGGGGATGCTCAAGTACCGCACCAGCTACGCCCAGAATGTTTTAGTGCATTCCATCGAGGTCGGTTTTCTCTGCGGGATCATGGCCGCCGAACTGGGCATGAACGAGAAAATGGCTCGACGGGCGGGCCTGCTCCACGATATCGGCAAGGCGGTGAGCCATGAGGTTGAAGGGTCGCATGCCATCATCGGGGCCGACTTCGCGAAGAAATACGGCGAGGATCCTCGGATTGTCCACGCGGTGGCGGCCCATCACGAGGACGTTCCCCAGACCACCGCTTTGGCTCATCTAGTCGACGCGGCCGACGCCCTCAGCGGGGCCAGGCCCGGGGCGCGCAGCGAGGTTCTCGAGTCCTACATCAAGCGGGTCGAGGATCTCGAGCGCATCGCGAAGTCCTTCGAGGGCGTCGAAAAGGTCTACGCCATCCAGGCGGGCCGCGATGTCCGGGTGATGGTCGACCACGACAAGATCGGCGACGCCCAAGCGGCCATGTTGTCGCGCAATATCGCGCGGCGCATCGAGGAAGAACTGACTTATCCAGGGCAAATCCGGGTCATGGTGATCCGGGAATCGCGCTCCGTGGACTACGCGAAATAAGGGACGCATCGATTTCATGAATTTACTATTTATCGGGGATATTTTTGGCGAGCCCGGCCGCAATGCGGTGCAAGACCTGGTGCCCAAGCTTCGTCAGGAGCGAAAGATCGACTTCGTCATCGGCAACGGCGAGAACGTGGCCCATGGCAAGGGTATCACGCAAAAAACGGCGGAGCAGCTCTTCGCCGCGGGGATCGACGTGATCACCACCGGCAACCACGCCTTTGACCAGCATGAAGTTCACGATTATTTCCGCCGCCAGCCGAAGCTGCTGAGGCCCGTGAATTACGGCGCGGCCTCGCCGGGGCGCGGACATGTGGTCGTCGAAGTCTACGCCGGCGTGAAAGTCGGCGTGATCAATCTCGCCGGACGCATCAACATGGAGCCAGCGGACTGTCCCTTCGCCGCCGTCGACCGCATCTTGGCCGAGATGAAGGGGAGCGCCGATATCGTTTTCGTCGACATGCACGCCGAGGCCACCAGCGAAAGTCGGGCCATGGGCTGGCACCTCGATGGCAAGGTGGCCGCCGTGGTCGGCTCGCATACCCACGTTCAGACCGCGGACGAAGAGGTCATGCCCAAGGGCACCGCCTTTCTCACCGATGCCGGGATGACAGGCCCTTACCGCTCCGTCATCGGGATGCGTATCGACAATGTCTTGCGCAAGTTCCAGACCGGGATCAAATCGCGATTCGATCCCGCAGAGGGTGATGTGCGCTTTTGCGGCGCCTTGGTGGAGGTCGAAGAATCGACCGGGCTCGCTCGCAAGATCGAGCGCATTCAGATTCGTCTCTAACGTAAAGTTGCCTTACTCCCTTATTTGCCGTGTCCGCCCCTAGCTGAGAAAACCCATACCCACGCGCGACACGGTCGGCCCCTCAAGCCGGGGCCGCCCTCTGTGGAAAGGGTGATGATATTGGAGGCTTTGGGGTGATCCCCCTTTCCAAGGGTCGCGCTTAGGTATGGGTTTTCTCAGCTAGGGGCTCGTGCTGGGAAGCGCTTCGAGGAAGATTGACACTCCGTACTCCGTCTTCTATGTTTCATTCCTTTTATGTCAGCACTCGAATCCATCAAAAAAGGCGCCGTCGAAATCATCTCGGAAGCGGAATTGGCCAAGAAATTGGCCAAGGGCAAGCCTCTTCGCGTGAAGGCGGGCTTCGATCCCACGGCTCCCGACCTCCATTTCGGGCACCTGGTCCTGCTGCGCAAGTTGAAGGTCTTCCAGGATTTGGGACATCAAGTGTGTTTCTTGATCGGCGACTACACCGCCGCGATCGGCGACCCCAGTGGTCGCAATGAGACCCGACCTCCGCTCACCCGAGCGGATATCGAAAAAAACGTTCAAACTTATAAAGACCAGGTCTTTCGGGTGCTCGATCCCAAGAAGACCGAGGTGCTTTACAATTCATCGTGGCTCGACAAATTCGACGGCCGTGAAATGATCCGCCTCGCCAGCCGTTATACGGTGGCGCGCATGCTCGAGCGCAATGATTTCGAAAAACGCTATAAGGCGGGACAGTCCTTGGCCATCCATGAATTCTTGTATCCCCTGCTGCAGGGCTGGGATTCGGTGGCGATGAAGGCCGACGTCGAGTTGGGCGGCACCGACCAGAAATTTAATCTGCTGATGGGCCGGCATCTCCAACATGAAGAAGGGCAGGAAGCCCAGGTCGTCTTGACTTTGCCCTTGCTCGAGGGCCTCGATGGCGTCGACAAAATGAGCAAGTCGAAAGGCAACTACATCGGAGTTACCGAGAGCCCTGAGTCCATGTTCGGCAAGATGATGTCGGTGTCAGACGGCTTGATGTGGCGGTATTATGAGTTGCTCACGGATCATTCCGAGGAGGAAATCTCCAAGATGCGCACCGACGTCGCCGGAGGCTCGCTTCATCCCAAGGCCGTCAAGGTGCGGCTAGCCAAGGAAATCATTTCCTATCTTCACTCTCCCGAAGCCGCATCAGATGCCGAGGCGGGCTTTGAGAAATCCTTTTCCCAGCGCCAAGTCGAGCGTCTCGAGGATGTCGTGTTTCCATCCGAGAAGA
>JAIOPF010000282.1 GCA_021414045.1 Deltaproteobacteria bacterium
ACCCTGAAGGAGGGCGAGACCTATTTTCAGTTCTTCAAGGTTGAAGAAGTGACCGTGGGCAATGTCGTGAAGCAGGCCGTCGGCGGCATGGTTCAGGAGATTATTTTACCCGCAGGGGGGACGATGACCGTCAAGGTGAGCTACACGCCCAAGGTCATCACCAAGGGCGAGGCCTACCATAATACCTATCTCGACGTCGTCCTGAACGGACCCAAGCTGGGCGTCATGCAGATCGAATTGCGCGGCACGGCCGCGACCGCCGCGGCGGGTTGCACCACGGACGGCGGCGGCAACAACGAAGAATTTGAAGTCACGGCCGTGAAGACGACCCTCAGCCACAAAGACAACGGCTCCAACGTCGTCACCGACCTGGATCCCAGCGCCGTCAGCGGCACCTTGAAGCTGAGCAAGGGCGACGGCGACAAGGTCAAGATCGTTAAGGAAAACTGGCCTGCGATCACCTTCCCGCTGCCTGCCGGTTCTCCCTTGGCCGAGATGGAAATTAAGCTCGCGGAAGACACTTCCGAGGTCGATTTCGCGGACGACGGAGTCCTGACTTTCGACGGCGTGGCTTTCTCCGGCTCGAACGTCGTCAACTTGACGAACCTGACCTTGACCACCGGAGCCGTTACCGTCGGCAGCGACAAGGCGCCGAATGTGGTCGGCGGATCGATCACTTTCACGGGTTCCCCGCTCAACGACCAAGGCGAGATGGTTCTTGTCGTGGCGGCGCCGCTCACGGTGAAGCCGGTGGATACCGTCGCCAAGGTTGGCGGGGGTGTCTTCGGGATGGAGATTCATCTCAAGAAGAAATAGTCTTTAAGGAATTTCAATACTCCGGGAGAATTTTTAAAAGAAAATCCCGATAAGGGACGGCGCGCTCGCCCATCGTGAAGGTTTGGGAGCTTTCTCCCTGGTAAACGACCCATTTTTCGACTGGTTTATTCGCGATTTCCTCAAAAGACCTCAGCCCTCGCATTTGAACTTCGCTAACGATCTTTCCGTATTTGCATTCAACGGCCAGGTATTTTTTTCCAAGATCCACGATTAAATCGACTTCGGCCCCGCCATCCGTGCGGTAGGACATGAGCTTCCAATCCTTTTTTTGCGAACGAATGAAATACAAGCATTGCAACAAGAACCAATGCTCGAAAAGTTTCCCCTTTTCGGTGGGGCCCAGTTCGGAGCGATGCAATCCCAAGACCGCATTGCGAACGCCCAAGTCGAAAAACAAAATCCTATCCCTTTGGCTTACCCTCCGGTGACTTTTCTTCGAACGGAAGGGAGGAACGCGAAAAGCGATCAAGGTCTCTTCCAAAATCGAATAGAAGCGACGAATCGTCTCTTTGGGAATCTCGCTGTCGCTGGCCAATTTGGAATAATTGATCCAATCTCCGCTGACCTCCGCCGCTAGATCGAGGAAACGGGCGTAGGATCCGATGTTTTTCGCGATCGCCTCTGCCTGGATTTCTTCTCGCAAATAAATCGTGGTGTAACTGGATAAAACATCCGGGCCTTCTGCGCCGTTCAAATAAACTCCGGGCA
>JAIOPF010000200.1 GCA_021414045.1 Deltaproteobacteria bacterium
CAAGCGCAAGCTCGAGGTGATCCGCGAAAACTTGATCAAGGTCGGCAACGAGATGCGCCAAATGTACGGCGGGGGATATCTCGCCGACCGAGCCCTGCAGCAAATCGACGTCGACAAGAACTACATCGTCGATTCGATACGCAATCCCCGCGAGGTCGAGGTCTTGCGGCGTCTGCAAAATTTTAAGCTGGTCCATGTGACGGCGGTTCCCCAAAAACGTTTCGAACGCATCAAGATGCGGGCTCGCGAGGGGGATCCCCAGAATTTCGCCGAATTCCAAGAGCTGGAAGCGCGGGAGGCCGTTTCGGCCGATCCCAATACCCAGCAGCTCGACGCCACCGGAAAGCTGGCCGATGCCGAACTCGAGAACAATGCGACTTTAGATGAATTGCGCGGCAAGGTTCGCGAGATGATTCGGCAGCTCTCCTCCGATGCGCCCCGTCCTTCCTGGGACGTTTATTTCATGGGCATCGCCAGCATGGTGGCCCTGCGCAGCAATTGCCTCAAGCGCAAAGTCGCGGCCATCATCGCCCGCGACCGTCGAATCATTTCGACGGGCTACAACGGCACGCCTCGCGGCGTGAAGAACTGCAACGAGGGCGGCTGCCCGCGCTGCAATAGCTTCGGCCAATCCGGAGTCGGCCTCGAGGAATGCTACTGCAGCCACGCCGAAGAAAATTCCATCACCCAGGCCGCCTACCACGGCGTGTCCATCAAGGGCGGCACCCTCTATACCACCTTCTCTCCCTGCCTGATCTGCACGAAGATGATCATCAATTCCGGAATCGTTGAAGTCGTCTACAATTCCGACTACCCGCTTGGGGAGCAGGCTATCGCGATCTTGAAAGAGGCGGGGATTCAGGTGCGGCAAGTCGCGCTGAAATAATCTCGCTCAACCATCCCCGCGAAGATGACTCCGACATAATAAGATGAGGTCTTGGATCTCTTTATTATCCCGAATCCGTTGCGCGGCGAGCAGGTCTTCGAGGGCGGCGGGATATTTTTGCTGCCGGATCTTGAGTTTGGCGGAATTCAGGAGACTCTGGAATCTGTCCGTCGGTTCCTTGGCCTTGTCTTCGGTGGCGGCGCGTTCCAGGGATTTTCCTCCGGAAACCGAGTTCACCGCGCCGAGGGCGTCTCCACCGGGAGGCTGGAAGTTTTCTTGCTTCTTTTCCTGTTGCTGCAGGTTGGGAGCTTCTTTTTGAGGTGAGCCTCCGGCTCCTTTTTCGGCCTCCGGTATGCTGGGGGCTTGGACGGAAGCCGGCGCAAGCGGGTCCGAAGCGGGCGGCGGTGGCGGAACCGGTTTGGCCAAGGCCTTCATCGGTGCGGGTGCGGGCCGAGCCGTATCGCTGTCTTTCAACACGCCCAAGGTGGAAGGCGCGGCCTCAATGGCCTGATCCACGGGAATCTTCCTTCTCTCTTCGTCCGTTTTGACTGGTGCCTGTTCGGCTTGCTGGGGTTTTGGCGCCGTCTTCGTGTCGACTTCGGATTTTTTGGCCTTCGCCGTTCCTTCCCGATTTCCGCTGGTCTGCGGGAGAGTTGCTGGGGCCGTCATGCCTCCCATGGGAGCCGCCTCGATGGTGGTGGTCCCTTGCGGCGCCAAGACGGGAGACGTTACTTGCTGTTCCGCCGCTTTTTTCTTCTGAAGTTCTTGCCGGCCGAGAATGCTGAGACCGGCCACCAAAGCCAGGGTAGCGAAGGCCACCGTCGCCGGTCGGAACAGCCAAGACCAGAGGCCGGCTCGTTTGGCTTGGCCTTTTTCCGCCCGGGCTTCCGCGGCACGGAGAATGGCGGTTTGCGATTTTAAAGAGGGTCCGTCGGACTCCGCGAGCAGGGCCATACCCCTTTGCAAGGTCTGGGTGTCCTGCCAGACCGCGCGGCATTCCGGGCAGGAATCGAGATGGGCCTGAAGCTTGGGGCGCAGTTCCGCCGCCAGCTCGCCGGAAAAGGCGTCGTCAATCCAGTCCTGACATTGGCGGCATTCCGCGTTTTCGGTCACCGCAGCGCCTCCTTCACAAAGGGTTTATGGCGAAGTCCCCGTCGCAGGGACTCGAGGGCGTAGCGCATCCGGCTCTTCACCGTATTGATCGAGACCCCCATCATTTGGGCGATTTCCTCGAAGGTCAGTCCACCGCGCTCTTTCAATAAAAAGGTTTCTCGCTGTTCGTCGGGGAGTTTTTGGATGGCCTCCTCGAGATGGGCGGCTAGTTCCCGGTCGTAGGCCCTTTCGTCGGCGGGCATGGCCTCGTTGGCGGCCCGGGCAATCGGGGTAGCTTGGCTGTCGTCGTCTTCATGGCGCCATTGGCTGTCCGGAGTCTCGTGCCGTCGGGCCTGCTGCCTTAAGCGATCAATGCAATGATTTCGGCAGAGGGTGAAAAACCAGCCGCGAAAGGATCCCGAACCGTCGAAATGGTCGAGCCGCTCCAGGAGCTTTAAAAAGACCTCCTGAAAGACCTCTTCGGCGCGTTCTCGGTTGTGGAAATAATTGCGAACCACGAAAAAAATCCCGTTCTTGTAGCGTTGAAACAAGACCCCAAAGGCCTCGGTTTGGCCCTTCAAATAGGCGGCGATCAATTCATCGTCGCGGGGGGATGCAGGATTGGGTCGGTTCATGCGCTTCTATCAGACCCGTCTCCCCCTAGGGTCGACCCAGGAGAGGACGAGGGAATTCGAGAAAGGGTTTCGAAAGATTTAGGGTAGATATAGTTGTTTTTACGCGGATTTGGGAGGGAAATTTAGTGCGGCGGCGGCAGGGTCTCACCCCTTTCGAGCAGGCTCAAGATATCCTCGACCTCCTGGGTCTCCTTGTCGACTTCCAGGCCGGCCACTCGGGCGCCGTCGAGGAGGGAAATCAAGAACATGATGATTTCAAGGGCTTCGCGCCCGCGCTCGGCCTCGGCGGCGACGTGGCGCAGGCGGTTCATGAGGTTCTGATAGTCCTGCATGCAATAGACTTGGCTGGGAGTGGGGATGGGCCCTGTATTCGTGAAATCGGGAGGGAAGGCGAAGCCTTGGTTCGATAAAACCAATTGGCGGCCCGAATCCCAGAGGATGAGGACGTAGGTTTCGGCGGGATTGGCGCTGTTGCTGCGTTCTTCGACGGCTTGGATCGCCGCGCTTCGCAGCTTCAGGCTTTTCCCGGAAAAGGTTTCGAGGACGCCGAGGTCGTCCCCCTCCTCTTGCGAGGAGAATAGGCCGGGGTGGTTTCTCAGCCAGCGAAGCAGGATTTCCAATTGCGGATGACGCACGAAGTCTTCCCTTTCTCTCGTTTTCCTTATGGCGGATTTTCCTTCGAGAAGGCCAGCGCTTCTTGCGAATTGGGTCGCTTCGAGGGTGAATCATCGCCCGCCGAGCGGCGTTATTCGGACTTTTCCGGGACGGTTTTAAAAAAAACCGCGTTTTTCGGCTAAAAATGAGGTTTTTTTACAATAAAACCTTCGACAACCGCATGAATCCTTGTTATGGAAGCCTTCCACATAAGGTCGATAATGACTTTTTAAGAAAGGAGCTACCCACATGGGAAAAGCACTAACGAAGTCTCAAATCGCCGACTACATCGCCAAGAAATGCGAGCTCAAGAAGAAGGACGCGGCCAATATCCTCGATGAGATATCCGCTCTGGCTTATAAAGAAGCCAAGAACACCTTCACCCTTCCTGGCATCGGCAAATTGGTGCTGGTCAATCGGAAGGCTCGCATGGGCCGTAACCCGCAGACCGGTGAGCCCATCAAGATCCCCGCCAAGCGCGTCGTGAAGTTCCGCGTTGCGAAAGCGGCGAAGGACTCCATTCTGGGCGTTTCCAAGAAGAAGTAAGAGTTTGGGATTTCCAGTTTAAAGCCCCGTTCCGCAAGGAGCGGGGCTTTTTTGCTTCCATCGGAAGTAGATGCAGGCGCGACTTCGCCTCTTTAAGTGTCGTTTAGCTTAGCATTCGCGGAAATCGCCTAATTCAAGAGTCTGGGAGCGGGCTTGGGTTCCGGCAGGTTAGGACGCGGCGCTTCCGGGAGAGGCGCTTGGGGATTGCGTCTTTGGTAGTCCTGGATCTGTTGCGGGGTCGGGGCCCAGCCTTTTTGGAGGTCCTCGGCGAACTTTTGCAAGTGAGGGATTTTCTCGGGAGGCAGCATCTGCTCGCTCCAGAGATACCATAGGGCGGTCGTGGACTCGGCCAAGATCGCTTGTTTTTCGTCGGCCGGCAAGGCGACGTACTTGTCGATGGCGCCGTCGGTCATCTGGAGGAAGTGGCTGCGTTCTTGCTCGTTCATTCCCGCCGCGAACATCTCGATCATCTTGGGTCGGGCGACATTGCGATAAGCCCAAACGATGACCGTATCGCTTTGCTGGACGTAGCTGGCGTTATGGATGACGAAATACCAAAAACCCACCACCATTCCGACGATCAACAAAAGCAGGACGAGGCAGCCCGAGAAGCAGCCGCAACCACAGCAGCCGCCTTTTTTGCGCTGCATGGGTTGATGCCGCTGCTGATCGTCGTCATTTGGGGACTTTCTCCCAATCTTTGAGGAAGCGTTCGATGCCGAGGTCGGTCAAGGGATGTTGCGTGAGCTGCTTGATGACGCTCATCGGCACGGTGGCCACGTCGGCGCCGACCAAGGCGCTCTCGAGAAAATGGATGGGATTGCGAATCGAGGCGGCCAGAATTTGGGTCTTGATGCCGTAATTGTTATAAATAGTTCGGATCTGGCGGATGAGGTCCATGCCGATCTGCGAGATGTCGTCCAAGCGTCCGATGAAGGGGCTGACGAAGGTAGCGCCGACCTTGCCGACCAAAAGCGCTTGGTTGGCGTTGAAAACGAGGGTGATGTTGGTCTTGATCTTTTCGGAGACGCAGATCTTGAGGGCCTTTAGTCCTTCGACGGTCATCGGAAGCTTGATGACGACGTTGGAATGGATCTTGGCGTATTCGCGAGCCTCTTTCATCATGCCTTCGTGATCGAGACTGACGACTTCCGCGCTGATGGGGCCGTCGACGATCTTGACGATCTCTTCGATGACGTCCCGGAATTTACGGCCGCTCTTCGCGATCAAGGAAGGGTTGGTGGTGACGCCGTCGAGGATACCCATGTCGTTGGCCTCGCGGATCTCTTGGACATCGGCGGTGTCGATGAAAATCTTCATGTCTTGATTTCTCCTCGAATAAAGGCCTCATGGCATCGCTGGTCGCAAAAGTAAAGGCTCTTCTTCTCGTAGGCGAGGCGCGTGGGGTTGAAGGTTCCGCAGGCGGGGCAAGGCTTCATCTCATCGACGATTTTCGGTTGGGAAGAAGGCGGTCGCCCCATGGATCCCGGAGGATTTTGCGGTCCGGGACGCGGTCGGGGAGTCGATTTCGGCAAGAGATCCCGCAACCAGCGGAGCAGGTAATAGGCTAGTAACGCTAAGAAGAGGAAACGCAGCATGTCGTGATTTACAGCCGTTCGTGGAAGGGGGTCTTGAGCACCCCGTCGGAGGATTGGCTGAGAAAGAATTTATAGAGAGGGGTGACTTTTTTATTGTCGGACAAA
>JAIOPF010000201.1 GCA_021414045.1 Deltaproteobacteria bacterium
AGAGGAAGCCAAGGCCAATCACCTGACGTATCACTTCCACGGCCGGACTTCTCAAGGCCAAGGCGGGCACATTCTCGGCTTTCAAAACGCGGGGCCGGTGACGGTGCGTTGGCAGGAGGCGTCGGAGGTGGTGGTGTTGCATCCTTAAAGGAAGCTGACTTTACTATCATTCCAAGCTAGTAAATTATTCTTTACTTTCATCAAAACCAAGTTAAGCTTACTTTACTAATGAAACGCATCACCGGAAAATACGAAAGGGTTACCGCCGCCGGAGAGGGCTTTTCCGCCTTCATTCCCCATCCGCTGCCCCCTTCCAAGCCAAAGCTTCACTTGGACAAAGCAATCTTGGATACCCTTCAAAAAGCTGAGCAAGGACTGGCGCGACTCGAATTGGCTGGAGAGATGGTACCTTCCTTGAATTGGTTTATCTACGCCTTCGTTAGGAAAGAAGCCGTCACCTCCTCCCAAATCGAAGGCACGCAAGCCACCTTGATCGATTTGATCAATTTTGAGGCGGAAGAAAACATCACCAAAAAGGATGACGCGGATGTTGAAGAAATCTGCAACTACCTGGACGCCCTCAAATACGCCCGAGCCGAAGTTCGTCGGAAAAACGGGCTTCCGCTGTCGATGCGTCTCCTAAACGAAACCCACCACCGATTGATGAAGGGAGTTCGAGGCAAGACGAAGCAACCGGGCGAAATTCGCCGCAGTCAGAACTGGATCGGGGGAGCACGACCCGGAACGGCAATCTTCGTCCCACCTCCGTCGAATCGATTGATCGAATTGCTGGGGAACTTCGAGAAATATATCCACGCCGAAGACGACCTTCCACCATTGATCCGAGCCGGATTATTGCACGTTCAATTCGAAACCATTCATCCCTACCTCGACGGTAATGGACGCATTGGCCGTCTATTGATCGCCCTGCTACTCGAACATTGGAATTTACTGTCCGAGCCCTTGCTGTACCTCAGCCTCTATTTCAAGCGACACCGCGACGAATATTACCGAAAACTGGCTTCCGTCCGCACAGAAGGGGACTGGGAAGGCTGGAATGCGTTTTTTCTGAACGGAGTCGCCACGATCTCGGAGGAGGCGGTGTCCCTGGCGCGCCATCTCTTCGCCATGGTCACCAAGGATCGCGAAAGGCTCATGGGGACGTCCGAAGCAACGGTCGTCTCCCTTCGGTTATTTGAACTACTACCGCTGCATCCCATCGTGACCATGCCCGGGGTCGTGAAGCTTTTGGAAACCACCAAGCCAACGGCCATCAAGGCCATCACGCTTTTGGAAAAACTTGGCATCTTATCGGAGTCCAGCGGACGCAAGCGGGATAGAACTTTTTGCTATTCGGGGTATTTGGAGAAGCTGAGGGTGGGGACGGAGTTGGCGGCATCCTGAATATGCCCATTATTCCCGATAACTTTCACCGCTCACACCTCGAAGCTGGGCAAACAGCCATGGCCCATCCGAGACAGGTTTTTTGGATCAAGTAAAACGACCCGTACGATCTACGACCGTATGGAAAGGCAAGGAACCTATTCTCCCGTCGAAAGACAAAAAAGGGCTCCTGGTGCCCATTATAGAGAAGTGCGTTTGAAATTCGAACGGGTAATAAAAAAGCCGTTCTCCCTCACAGGAAAACGGCTTTCGGATGGGCTCCGGCTGCAGGACTCGAACCTGCGACCTAGCGGTTAACAGCCGCTTGCTCTACCGACTGAGCTAAGCCGGAATAAACCTTCAAGGAAGCCCGGGGCTTCCGAATCGAAGGGTTTCCCTGGTACCTAATCTGGCTGGGGCTGTCAATCTTCCACTAATAGCCGCTATTTAACGAGGTATCCCGAGGAATTTACGGATCGGGGTTTTAGAAATTCCAAACATTCCCTCACCAATTAATTCGAGATTCCGCGAGCTTGCTCTTGATTTTTGGGGGTAATTTTGGTTCTTCCCTCCCCATGACCGAAGCCGTCTCCCTCAACCACAACCTGACCCCCTATTTCAAAGACCTTAGCCAGGCCAAAGATTCCAAGGAATTGAAAAAGCACCCGCTTTACCAAAAGGTCTATCCCGAGATCGAGGCCGTGCTCCGGGGTTACGAGACCGGCTCTTTCGCCTCGCCCGCCCCGGCCAAGCCCTTTTACCGGGCCGTCACCTGGAACATCGAGCGCGGCATCGAATTCGAGGGCATCCTCCACACCCTGCAAAACCACCCCATCCTCAAGGATGCGGACATCCTCTTCATCCCCGAGACCGACGTCGGAATGGTCCGCTCGGCGAACCGTAACGTCGCCCGGGAGTTGGCCGAAGCGCTAAAGCTGTACTATTATTTCGTCCCGACTTACCTCAACCTCTGCAAGGGCAACGGCACCGAGGATCATTTCGAAGGCGACAACACCCTGGCCATCCACGGCAATGCCATCCTCTCGCGCTACCCGCTCAAGGATTTCCACAACATCCCGCTGCACAACGCCAAGGACAAGTTCAAGGGCAAGGAAAAACGCCTCGGCTCGCAGCAGGCCATGGCATGCACCGTCGTGCTGCCGCAGGGCGAGATGCGCGCGATCTGCGCCCACTTGGACGCCCATTCCAGCAAGCGGCACCGCCGCGACCAGATGCGCACCATCATGAATTATGTCGACCGCCTGCCCCAACTGCCCGCTCTATTCGGCGGCGACCTGAACACCACGACTTACAATTCGCGCAGCGCCTTCTGGATGATTTTTGGATTTTGGGTGCGGGTGGCCATGGGGGTCCGGCGCGTCATCGCCAAGGTCTACCCCTACCCCGACCGCCTCTTCGAGAAGGGCCTGTTCAAGACCTTCGGCAAGCACGGCTTCAATTATCTCGATTGGAACGAAGACGGCGTCTGCACCCTGCACTACCACGTGGCGGACTTAAAAAAGATCAAGAACCTCCGCGACCTCGTGCCCAACTGGTGCTTCAAATTCATCGATTGGGCCTGCGCCAAGAACGAGGGACGCTGCAGCTTCAAGATCGACTGGTTCGCGGCCAAAAAGCTGAGTTTGGTCCATGAGACCGACCGCTTTCCGGGCTCGTCCATCGCGCCGGTTTCGCCCAAGGTCGTCAGCAAGCTCCAATACCAGGGACGCGACTGTAGCGATCATGACGCCATCGTCGCCGACTTCCGCTTATCAGAAGCAATTTAGGAAGAGATTTTCTGCGTCTCGAGGAGCTGGTCTTTCAAGGACTCGGAGACCTCGAATTTGCCGCTTTGAGCACAGGTCTTCACCCATTCACAGAGACTGTGGATGCGGTCGGGATCGGAAACCTTTTTGAAAAGGTAAGACTTGTCCTGATCCTTGACCTCGACGCAGTGGTAATGCTCGCAATAATTGAAGCAATTCTGCTGCTTGAATTCGGGCGTGGCCGCCCCCAATCCCTTGAACTCTTTCCGGTACACTTCTTCCACCGAATCGGTCGCGGCGAAAACGCCCTGACCGTAATTGTCCCGGACGCAGGTATTACAGAGGGTGATCTGAAGTTTTTTGGCCATATTCCTTACTCCGTTGATTCGAGGGCCCTCCTTAAAACGAAGCGAGGTTTTTGGGAAGCCCGAATTATTTTATTGGATGCCGGGCCGGGCTTTAAGTTATGAAGATCCTTCAAATAAGGAGGCGTCGATGTTGACCAAAAAATCCCTGATCGCCCTGTTCCTGAGCTTCGGATTATGCACCGCCTGTTTCGGGCAAAAGCATGAATCCAAAGAGACAGTGACCGCCCCACCCCCCGCCGCCTCTTCCAGTAGCCCGGCCGCTAAACCCGCGGAAGCTCCAGCGACCGCCCCCGCGGCGGCCCCGACTCTGGCTACTCCTATCGATGCGGTAAAAGGATTCTACGACGCCGTCTCCAAAGAACAATACGACGTGGCCTGGGCAACCCTAACCAAGGCCAGCCAAGATAAATTCATCACCATGGTCTCCACCGACGAAAAAATGGAACCGGCCAAGGTACGCGAGCTTTTCGAGCAGACCCAAACCCCGATCCGCATCGGCTTTTGGCGCAGCTTCCGCAATTCCTCCAAGCTGGACCTCGTCGCCCCCGCCGCCACCTACAAGGTGCTCAACGAAGGGCCTGACCAGGCCGAGGTCGAGATGACCTCCGGCGATGTGGTGCTGAAGTCCAAGGCCTTCAAAGAGGGCGGTCAGTGGAAGATGGGCTACGTCGAAACCTTCCTGCCTTAACGGATATTTTCATTGTAGACGCGGACGCGTTCTATCGATTTACGGTCCGGCGCGTAGAAATATTCGGCGAAGTAATCGTCGGTATATCGCGCGTCTAGTCCACCGTGCGGCGGCGCGCAGGGTTCGTTGCCCGCTGTGATGGCCTGGCGATGCGTCGGAGGCCTGGTGCCCGCGATGGGCGCCACCTGAATCACCAATCTCTCCGCCTCGGCTTTGCCGATCGGAGCCGCCGGTTCGAACTCCACCATCGCAATCACCTGGGTGTCCAACTGATAGACGGGATGAAAGTAAGCCGCTTGAAGCTTGATCCCCTTGCCGCTCATGGGAATATAACGATGGCCCTTGAGACAGGCGGTGGTCCCTTGGGTGGTGGGTTGGACCTGGTAACCCTTCTCCTGGGCCCAAGCGGCGACTTCGGTCTCGCCGCCGCCGAGAATATCGGCCGCATGCGCGGAAATCGCCGTCAATAAAAGGGCTAACCCAAACGCCATTTGAAGGGATTTCGTCTTCATCTCAACCTCGCCAAATTCTTAACCTGTCGTCCAGGACCTCAGCGCGCCCTCTTGGCCGGGGCGCAAACGGCCTCGCTCGTCGAAAAGACGACGGAAGGTCTCGTTTTCCGGGATTTCCAGCGCGTGCAATTGCGCGATGGCCTGCTGCATCCGATAGGAATAAATCGTCAACAAGCGGCTACGCGCCGCTTCGCGGGTGGCAAGCTCCCCGCGAAACTGGTCTTGCAGATAGGCGGCGGTTTCTTCCAGACTGGCGCCGGCTCGCAGCCTAGTTCCGCCCTCGCAATGTTCCAACTGATCCAAAAGCTCCCGATCGAGGGCGTCCAGGCGAATTTCTTGGCCAAAAACCTCTTCGGCTCGGCGCCCCATGGCCCCCGGCAACCAGGCCATCTCGCCGCGCACCGCCCGACCCAACGAGGAACTCTGTTCGCGGTCCCGCCGCTGGATCTCCATTCGCGCCTCGTTGGAGCTTCCGAATAAAAAGTCGTGGCTGTCGATATAGGCCGAAAGCGAGGGCGCAAGGAGGCGCGGGATTTGGCGCCAGCTGAAGCTGCCGATCTCGCCCCGCTGGCGGCGCAATTCGGCGGTCCTCATGTCGGTATACATCTCATAAGTCGCTCGGTCGCCTAGGCGCAGGCGCTGGATGCCAGTGAAGCTCAAGTCGCCGATGAATCCCGCCGCGAAGGCTCGGCTCGCGAAGCGCATGGAACGCGATTCCAACAAGCTCAGTGTTCTGGCCGGAGCGGCGATGCGTGCCACGTCCGGAAGGAAAAAAGCCGCCGTCGGCGAGTAGCGGCGCACCGCGGAATTTTCCGGCAAATTTTGCGTCAGGCGTTCTGCGATGCGGCTGAAGATCAGGCCCTCGCCCATGTTCCAGGCGCTTCGCGGCAGGAGAGTCGCCAAAGAAACCCCGCGGCGCAGCAAAGTCCTGGCGAAACCCGCTTCCCAACCCAAACCGCGCAAGGCGCCTTCGCCAAGGGCTCCCGTGAGGGAAGACCTTTCCAGGAAAGTCCATTGCGCCAAGCGTTCGCCCGCGATGCGCACGGTGCGCATCGAAGCCAAGTGATAGGGACGACCCAGCATGACGTTGGCCGTCGCCTGCCAGAGGGCATGAGTGCTAGAGCTCGCGGCGTGCGACAGGTACACGACGAAAGCGAAACGCAGTTCGCGCTGCCGCACGGGATCGAGGCCCACGATGTCCGCCAATCGTTCGGCGCCCAACATCGCCGCCAGGCCCGTCGCCAGCGGCGGTCCTCCGCGCAAGACCCTCTCGCGCAGCGAGCGCAGGCCGTTGCCGTGCTCGCGGATCCAATTTTGGCCTTCCGTCCCGCTCAACCAGCGGTCTAAATTCTCGATGGTCAATCCCTCGGTCGCCATTCTCTCCAAATGGGAAAAGTTCTCGACGCCCTGGGAGGCGGTGAGCAAGAGCTCCGCCCGTTCCGGAGAAATCCGATAGCGTCCCATCAAATCGTAGAGCCGGGGCATCGAAAGGAAAGGCGTTCGCACGGTGCGACGGCCTTCGGCGTTCTCCAAAATCTTCGGCTCGTAGGCGGGCACTTGGTTGTAGACCAACTGCTGATCGCTGATCATCGGGGTTTCGCCGCGCACCCGCCAGCTCGCTCGGGCCAGCCGCACCGCGAGGGAATTGGGCGCGGCCAATTTCGTGATCGTGAAGGAAGGAGCATGCACCGTGAAACTCGTGCGCGAGGCGACCACGTCGCCATTTTGTTGGGTCTCCGCTTGCAAGGGTTCGCCCGCGGCCGGTACTCGAGTGGACTCGGCGGCGTTGCCATTGCGAATCTGGAAATCTTGGTAGGTGCGGATCAAATCCCAAGACAGGGTATTGGGGACCGAGGCGCTGACCTCGATCTTTTCTCCCGCGTTCACCAGCCATTGACGCCGCGCCGAGAGGGTCCAGAGGCGGCTCCGCGGTCCGACGAGGTTCAATCCCAATTTGGTGAGCAGACCGCGTCCGATATATTCCGTCAGGGCCAAAACACCGCGCGGGCCGGGAGGCAAAACCACGACCTTGGTCTCGCCCCAAGCGCCCGGCACTCCGCCGACGCCCGCCAAGATTCGGTTCGGCGTCACCGTCACGTCGGCTCCCCGCATCGTCTCCCGTTCCAGCACTTGCCCGTCAAGGGTGGAGCGCGTCAAGGTCACGTCGACCCCCACCAATCCGTAGCGGTTGGCGATAGCGTGGGGAATCAGGCGCAGGTAGCTGAGCAGGCCTTGATTGAACATGCCGCTAGGATTCGCCGCGCGATTCTTTCCTCGCAGGGTGAAGAGATAACCCGAGGCCAAAAATCCTATGGAATGGCTTCCCGCCTCGGCGCCGTCGACGATGGGGAACCGAAAGGACAATTCGACCGAACTGGAAATGAAGCGCGGAAGATCCCGAACGTCGCTGGGGGCTTGCACTTGCACCGCCAAATCGGCGGCGGTGCCCTTCTTCGCCAGGACAAAAATCGACCGGCCGCTGGGCGCCTCGACTCCCGCTTCCGTCTCCTGCCCTGGAGAAAAGGAAGCACCGGAAGCTCGCAACACCTCGCCGATCGTTTCGCCAATCGTGCCGTCGCCACCGAAGGGAAGGACGAAGATCTTTCCACCACCCCGCAGGGCCTCGGCCGTCGCCGCGCGGATACGGGCGCGGCGCTCTTCCAAGTCGGGAACCGTCTCGACGGAGAGGACCTGGGCTCCCGAATTCCTTAAGGTCTGGAGTAATTGGGGCAGCTCTCCCCCCACCCTCCCGTCGCGGGCGGAGGGATTGAAGACAACAATGATGGTTTGCCCGGAGAGGGTATTGCGGCGCGACCGCAAGATCGCGGCCAAAGAGGACAAACGACCGCGCGGGGCGACTGGACGCACTTCCGCGGTGGAAGCGCCCTCGTTCTCCGTCGCCAGATTAGGCCCCGAAGGAGGCCTACCCGGCCCTATCGGTCCAGGAGGAGTCATCGAATCAACCCTCGAAAAAGAAGCTATTGGCTATCAGGGCGATATCGTCCCTGCAATCGCGAAGTTGTGCCTTAAAACGATGCCCTTAACGCTCCAGGACATGAAACTCCACCCGTCGATTCAGGGCCCTGGTCTCGGGACTACGATTTTGCACCATTGGGCGGTGTTCCCCATAGCCGATGGCGCTGAGGCGGTCCGGAGCGACGCCCCGGTCTATCAGGGCCCTTCTTACGGCCGAGGCGCGACGTCGGGAAAGATTGTCGTTATAGGGGTCGGGCCCTTGGTCGTCGGTATGCCCCTGAACTTCCAAGCGACGAATCTCGGGATGGCCGCGCAGGAAAGCCGCCACCTGGTCGATGGCGGCGAAGGACCCATCGTCCTCTCGGATCAAGGCGCTGTTGTAATGAAAATGAATTCGCCCCACATACTGGATGAAGTTGCCAACAACTCGCACCGGAACGCGGGAAACCTGAACCTCGAGAGGCGGAGGATTCGCGACGACAGTCTGATAGATTCGTAAATTCTGCGGCGGGGGATTTTGGATCAAGACGCGATCGACCCTAGGATCCGAATTCGGCCGATTCAGCAAGGCCATGAAATCCAAGTAGGCCCTGACCACAAACCCTCCTCCCTTATCCTCGGTTGCCCCCTCGCGTACCAAAAATGGAAAGTACGAAGCCTCGAGATTGAATAATCGATTCGGGCCGAAGGAAATTCCAAAGCCAGGACTGAGTGTGTAGGCTCGCAGAGAATCCACCACCGAACCGGCGTAGAGGAATTCACCGAAGGCGTAAAAAGCAACCGATTGCAAATTCACTCCCATTCCGAGATGGGCGTTCAAGCTCCAGAGAGCGTCATCGCGGTGATTTTCCGCCAAAACGAGGCCACTGGAATTGGCGGTAGCTTCGGTGCGCGAACCCCAATGGTAGGAAAGCCCTAGCCGGGCCTCGAAAAGAAAACCCGGCGCTTGCGTGGTGGCAAAACCCAAGGCCAACCCCGGGCCAAAGGCATTAACCTCGCCACGCGTATCGCAAACGCGGACACCGCAAGGCTGTTCGCCCTGCCATCTCAGGCCTAAGGCTTCGGCGGTGACTCCAAGGGAAAAACGTAGGGGGGAAACTCGGTTGGCCAAATCGACCATCGGGGACTCCTCTTCTCAAAGGCCCCCGCCTGGTGATGATGGACGTATAAACAGGAGAATCGCACTCAGTGTCAATGGACGAAATTAGGATTTAAAAGGGAACTCTCGGGTTTCCTCATGAAACTCCCCCGGCGCCTGGCAGATATCCGCTTGGGAATAGCGCACGCGGACCGTCGTATGAATCCCGCCGCGCACATAAAAGTCGGCGAAAACCTCCATCCGCCGCGGCTTCGTCGCCGCCACCAAGTCGTCGAGAATCTTATTCGTCACGGCTTCATGGAAAGCCCCTTCGTTGCGGAAGGACCACAAATAGAGCTTCAAGGATTTCAATTCGACGCAATTCCGGTCGGGAACATAGGTGATGTGCAGGGTCGCGAAGTCGGGCTGGCCTGTCTTGGGGCAAAGGCAGGTGAACTCCGGCGACTCAAACTTGATCTCGTAGTCTCGCTCGGGATTGGGATTGGGAAAAGTCTCGAGTTGTTTCGAAGGTTGGCTGGGCATCGTTCGCTCCTAAAAATCGCTCTTTAAAAATCCCATGAACTGAGTCTTGGTGATCTGCTTCGCCTTCAGAGCCTTGAGCAGGTTCAGCATCTTCTCTCGCTGCTCGTCGGTGGTCAAACCGACGATCTTCTTCTTGAGGATCTCTTTCTCCTCGGCGGTAAAGAAAACTCCCGTCGACGCCATATTCGGTGGGGGCATGGCGATCACCGGCCCTCCCTTGATCGCATCGCGAACCAAGGGCACGTCCCGGACGGCGCCGCCCGCGCCCTGTAGCGTCAAGGTCACCTGGCTGCCCAAGGGACCGCGGATCTTCTCGGATAACTGCTGCAGCGTCAAACCCGTCACATCGACGGCATCGATCTTCAACAAGCGCTCGCCGCGGCGGATCTTCGCCTTATCGGCCGGAGACTTGTAGGTCACGGAAAAAATCAAAACGCTGTTAGGATCTTGCGGGTCGAAGTCCAGAAGGACACCGACGCCACCAAAGGCTTCGGTGGCCCCCGCCCGATAAGGGAGCAGGCTCATCGGAGCCATCGCCAGTATTCCGTACAGGATTAAAACAAGAATCCGCTTCGTCCGCATGGGATCAACCTTAACCTTTATCCGAAACAGCCTCTCTTCATAGAGGATGACAAAAGCTTAAAAGTTTTCGTTAAACATCGCCAATCATTAAGCGAAAGGACCCGTGACACATCCGGAAAATATATGAAAAAACTATTATTATCATTGGGTTTTTTGACGATAGCCTGCTTCGGAGTTCAAATGGCCTCTTTCTCGGAGGCCCAGGCCAAAAACCACTATCATTGCTATTATCACCATGGGCGTCGCTACTGCCACTGGGACAAACACGACGCCTTCCATTGCAAACACCACCACTCAACAGCAAAACTCCATAAATATTGCTATTGGCGCCATCACCAACGCTATTGCTACTGGCGTTAGGACATATTTTTTTGCATATTTAAAAAACTTGTGGAATAAGGGCCGCGTATCGCTTTCAACTTATTTTTAAACGGGTTTTTTCAATATGTCCGAGATTCAAGCTGGTCTGAAAGACATCGTCGTCGCTAAAAGCGAGATCTGTGCCATCGATGGGGACAAGGGCAATCTCATCTATGCCGGAATCAATATCCATGAGCTCGCCGAAAACGCGACCTTCGAAGAGGTGATCTTCCTCCTGCTCCGACGCCGTCTCCCGAACAAGTCCGAGTTGGAGCAACTCGACCAGAGCTTGAAATCGCAACGCAACATTCCCGACGGCACCCTGCAATTGCTTCGCATGCTTCCCAAGACGACTGAGCCGATGGACGCCTTGCGCACCGCCGTCTCGTCGCTTTCATCTTATGACTCGACGCCGCAAGACGATTCGATTCAAGCCAGCGAAAAGCGCGTGCTGCGCCTCATCGCGCAAATGCCGACCATCGTCGCCGCCTTTCAGCGCATCCGCAGCGGACAAGAGCTCGTCGCTCCCAAAAATTCCCTCGGTCATGCCGCGAATTTCCTCTACATGCTTTCTGGAAAAGAACCGGATCCGACCAGCAGCCGGGTCTTCGACATCGCCCTCATTCTGCACGCGGACCATGGCTTCAACGCCTCGACTTTCGCGGCGAGGGTGACAGCCAGCACTCTGTCCGACGTTTATAGCGCGATCACCTCCGCCATCGGCACCCTGAAGGGTCCCTTGCACGGCGGCGCCAATCAGCGCGTCATGGAGATGTTGCTTGAGATCGGCGACCGTGACCCTATCGCCTTCGTCAAAGCGCTGCTGGATCGCCATGAAAAGGTCATGGGCTTCGGACACCGCGTCTACCGCACCGAAGACCCCCGCGCCACGCACCTTCGCAAGATGAGCCAGCAGCTCAGCCTCGCGACCGGCAACCTCAAGTGGTACGAGATCTCCAAAAAGATCGAAGACTTCATGATCGCGGAGAAAAAGATCAACGCCAACGTCGACTTCTACTCCGCCTCCGTTTACTACACCTTGGGCATCCCCACCGATCTCTTCACCCTGCTCTTCGCAATGAGCCGCATGTCCGGTTGGGGCGCGCACGTTCTCGAACAGTATTCCGACAATCGCTTAATTCGTCCGCGGGAAGACTATGTCGGCCCCCAAGACCAACACTACGTCCCGCTCGCACAGCGACCTTAAAACTTAATTATTTCAATTAGTTACACACATCATCCCAAACGGTGGCGTAATTTCCATCGCTCATGTAACCTTTCTCTAGGTTTAAGCGTCCGACCTGTAAGCACGCTTGAGCCTAGAGGCGGAGGGAAATCATGAAAAAAATTCTATTCAGTTTGAGCCTATTCGCGGCGGTTTTCACCGCCGTCACCCTGACATCGATGGAAACGAAAGCCCTGGATACCGTGGTCGTCGGGCAACCCTATTATGGGGGTTATGGTGCTTATGGCTATGGGCCAGGTTACGGAGGCTATGGCTACGGCGGCGCTCCTTATGCCGGCTATGTCGGTTATCCGGGACCCTATGCGGGCTATATCCCCGTGGGTGGACCTGGCTATTATCCGTCAAATCCCGTTCTTCAAAGACCCTACAGCGCGGGCAATCCGTTTTACCTCTACAACCAGACCCAACGGGTTCAGGCGGGTAAGCGGCCTTATTTCCCCGCCAATCCGGTGAACGATTACTACTACTAAACGGTAATCCTATTTCTTTTAAATCCCTCCCGCTTCATGCAAGCAGGGGGGATTTTTTTTGCCCTTGGCCTGGCTCCGGCAATCGTCCTAAAAGCCCCATCATGAGTCTCTTTGCCTTCGAAGGCAGGATCCACGCGCCGGAATTTCGCGAGGGCCTGACCTGGTTCAACACCGAAAACCCCCTAAGCATGAAAGCCCTGCGGGGCCGCCTCGTCCTACTCGATTTTTGGACCTACTGTTGCATCAACTGCATGCACGTCTTGCCGGACCTAAAATTCCTCGAGCACCGTTTTGCCAATCAACTGACCGTCGTCGGCGTGCATTCCCCGAAATTTCCCAACGAAAAAGTCGATGCCCACGTCGAGCAAGCGATACGGCGCTACAACATCGAGCACCCCGTGGTGAACGACCCCAGCCTCGATTACTGGCGCCAGTTCGGCGTTCGCGCCTGGCCGACGCTGGCCTTGGTCGACGCCGAAGGCATCGCCGTCGTCATGGCCCCCGGCGAAGGCAACCTCGAGGCCTTAAACGAACTCATCGCCGAGGTCATCGAGATCTCTCGCCTCAAGGGCTCGCTAAAAGAAGGGCCCGGTCCGCGCTATTCCGCACCTCAGACGGACCAAGCCCTCCTCTACCCGGGCAAGGTATGGGCGGATCCCGGAGCCGAGGAAATTTACATTTCCGACTCCAACCATCATCGCCTGATCATCGCTGACGCTTCCGGCGAAGTGAGAGAAGTGATCGGCTGCGGCGAAGCGGGAGTGGAAGACGGGGGTTATGCCGACGCGGCTTTCTTTCAACCCCAGGGCCTTCATCGAGTGGGAAACACTCTCTATGTCGCCGATACCGAGAACCAGTTATTGCGGGCCATCGACTTGCAATCCAAGCACGTCGAAACCGTCGCCGGAAACGGGGAGCAGGCTCTTCCCGGCGAAGGCCCCGGTGTCGGCTGCGAAGTCGCCCTGAATTCTCCCTGGGACCTGACGAGCGTCGGTCCCCTGCTCTATATCGCGATGGCGGGTTCCCACCAGATTTGGACCTTCCACACCGAATCGCAAGTGCTCAAACCCTTTGCCGGCAGTGGGCGTGAGGCGCGCATCGACGGAGACCTGGCCCACGCCGCGCTGGCGCAACCTAGCGGCATCCGCACGGATGGAAGTTCACTGTATGTGGCGGACAGCGAGGTGAGCGCGATACGCCGCATCTCCCTTTCCGGACCCGGCCGGGTCGACTCCTTGGTCGGATTGGATCTTTTCCTCTTCGGCGACAAGGATGGCGTCGGCAACGAGGTGCGCCTTCAACATCCCCTCGGTATCGCCTGGCACGACGGCAACCTTTGGGTCGCCGACACCTACAACCATAAGGTGAAGATCTTAAGCCCGGAAACCCGCGATTGCCGGACCTTCGCGGGAAACGGCCGCTCGGGAAAAACCTTGGGGAAAGAAACGGAATTTTTCGAGCCTGGCGGGCTTTCGGTTCGCGGCAACGAAGTTTTCGTGGCGGACACGAACAATCACCGCATCGTGGTGTTGGATCGCCGCGACGGAGAGAGCCGGGAACTGTCCCTAAAAATTTAGGGGCGCCGTCTCCGGCGCCCCTAATCTCAAATCCCAGAATTTCTTCGACGTTTAGTAATCGATGGTCACGCCGCTCGTCGCCTCGAAAAGCGTACCGTTTTTCATGCGTCCCGAGAAGGTCACGACGTTGTTGCCGCGCGGCTGGTACTTGATGAAGTCCCAGGCGTCGATCATGAAATTCAGGTCCATGACGCCGTTTTTATTG
>JAIOPF010000013.1 GCA_021414045.1 Deltaproteobacteria bacterium
AGACGGCGACAGCATTCAATTGGGCAACGGAACCGAACTCAACTTCGAATTGCCCAAGGGTGCCGACTATCCCACGTCGGTCGGCGATGCAACGGCGCCGGCTCACCCCCGCGCCGCCATCCCGCCGCCGCGACAAAGCGAAACCCATCCGATTTATCGTGGGCTGACGGCCGAGGAACTGGATAACTACTTTATTCGCCATACGTCGGAATCCGAACCTCAAACAGATCGCTTCCGCGCAGGCGAACTCCGCCTACCGGACGACCGAACGGTCTTGCTCAGCTCCTTGAACAGCGGATGGAGCGTCGGCGTCGAGCAAGCCCCCGCGGGCGCGACTCAGGCCCTGCAATTCTCCGCGCCGGATTCCGTCGCAAAAAATCCCGTCTTGATCTACCTCGACGGCGAAGGAAGATTCATCTTGAAAGGCTTGCAAGAGGGCCGCGAGGTGCGCATCCAGTCCCGCAAGGACAGGTTCCTCCCGCAGGAAGGCCTACCCAAAGCGCCGGCCGGACCCAAGCATAAGTTGGAAGGTTGGACCTTCCTGGAAGGCGGGGAACGCATCTTCCTAGGATCGGATTTTTGGTTCGATTTTTGGCCGGGCTCGCCGAGCTCGCCGCACGCGATCCCCGAAGCAAAACCGAGCGAAGGAGCGGTCCAAGTACAAGCCTTCAATCCCGTGTCGACGGTGGTGGAAGCAACCGCCCCGGCTCCGACCAAAACCCTGGTATTCCGCGGCGGCGAAATGCAACTGCACCTGAACAAGCCGATAGTGGTGCGTTCCGGCCCAGAGATCACCGAACTCAAAATCCGCGACGAAGATGGCCATTCGGCGCTGGAAATCCTTGTTCCCGAGTCCTTGGCCAAGATCCATGAAACCAGGATCTTCAACCGGGACGGCAAGTGGAAAATCCGCTCCGAAGGCGGCGCGGGCGATTCCGTGCTGGTCAACGGAATGCGGCTGCCCTCCAAGATCGACCTCGACCTGCTTCCCGACACCGTGCTTCAAATCGGTGACCTAAAGTTCAAGATCCATCGCCCCTAACGCGGCGCTTCTTGCGTTTTCGCAAACCTTATCCGCAGCTCCAGAATTGAGGACAGCAGCCCACATCCCCAAATCCGATCGCGGGCCCTTCACCCCGATTATGACGGAGGAAAATCCAAAGTCCTTCTCTCTTCGGATAAAAAATATCTGATTTTACGGGGATATCACCGGTATTTCCCAAACCCTGATAATTGGCATGCAGGTTGCTTTAGTTTATCCCGCGAAGGTAAGGGGCTCGTCTCTTCTCACTCCAAACAGCCCCAAATCATCCAAAGGCACTCCTCCAAATCGTCTAGTTCCGCGTCATGCGGAACCCAAGGAGGGGCTATGTCCAATACCGTAACAGGACTCCATTCAAATTCGGAATATTACGTCGACGCCTACGGCGAGACATCCTCGGACTATGACGATTGGGAAAATGTCACAGCTGGATCCGACGCTCCCTCGGAACAGGACCAATACCTGCCAAATCCCCACGCGAGCACGCAGGGCCCCCAAACGGCCTCGATGGAAAATTACGGCGATTGGGAAAATGCGGGAGAAGCGCCACCATCGGAAGGCGAGGAATTCCAGCAACAATGCGAAGCGCTGCGGGGATTCATCAACGACGACCCGGAGCTCAGCCCGGAACAAAAAAAGGATTATTCCCAAAAACTCGAAAAACTGAAGAGCGGAGCCGACCTGCATCCGGATTCCATCGACCTCTACCAAAACCAATTGGACGCCCTGCGGGAAAATTACGAGCTTGCCGCCCAGTATTCTCCCTTGGCCAACGAATTGGCCCAGAGCTACGGCCAAGATCCCGGAACGGTGGAGGAGATGGCGAAGAAATACGGCCTCGACCTGCACCATCTTCCCAACCCGGCCAATGAATCCGTCCTCAAATTCCTGGGGGAACTCGATCCCTCGCTTGGAGAATCCCTAAAGACGGCGAAAACCTCCGTCGACGACAAAACAAAAAAAGACGCGGAGATGGTCCAACAAGCCAAGGACCGGAATGCCATGGCCGTGATGAGCACCGGCGACATGGACAGTACCGACCTCTCTTCTTACGAATACCTGCTGCAGGCGCAAACGGGTTCGGATCCCGCCTCGCTCGCGATGCAGGATCAGCTGCAGAAATTCCAGGGCGACCTTCAGTCCGCCTTGGGCGCCCTTTATGGCCAAGCAAGCCTTTCGGTGGACTCCGAGCTGGTGAAGAGCGCCTTCGATTTGAAGGTCCCTAACTTGCCCGATGAAGTCCCCGAATTGGTGCCGATGGCCTGGGACGGTCGGGGGACCAAGGGCGGCGGCAATTTCGACCGCATGACGTGGCCGGACTGGGTCAGCGGCTACCCGAAGCTCGAATACACCGGCAAAGCCAAGAATTGATTCCAGCGGGCCGGGCCCGCCTCGGGGGTGGCGGGCCCTTTTTTTCCATTAAGACGGATTCTTCTACTGACAAAGGCAGGGAAACCCTCGTACTCTTCTCCTTAAGAATTCGAAAAAAAATATTCGAATGAGACAACATGACCGATCTGCCAAACCGATAATCGCCTCCAGGAAGATCGTTTTGGGGGAAAGGAACCTCTCCCGTGGGTGACCCAGTTGAAAATAATCTAGTAACTCCGAATCCTTACGCGTCTTATGAAGACGCCGATCTCGGGGTTTCCATCGCTCCTGAATCCGCTTCGACTCCGGCCGAACCGGCCGTGGATCTCACGACGGCGAGTACTGGAACAGGTTCCAGCGACACCTTTAGTCGCCCCCTTCGCCTCCCGCGTCATCTTTCACCCCACGACAACATTCGTATCTCGGATGGCCACGGTGGAAGCCGCACCCTAGAAGTCATTGATTTAATTAGAGAAGCTCGTACAGATGTCGGTGTACGCCGTCAATTACTGACCCTGGCATCGGCCGCCGCTTCCGACCCCACCCTCCTCAATCGTTGCTATGTTTCCAAAGAGGAAAACCTCATCCCGATGTTGGCCCAATTGGGCTCGAGCGACCCTGTGGCGCGTCACGAGGGTGCTCTTTCCTTAAGATATTTCATTTTAAGCCACCCCGAAGACCGTCAGCTGCAACAGGCCTTGATCGCCACCGTGGCGGAGGTCGCGCACCAAGACCAGAACAATACGGATGCCCGAGAAGTTTTAAGATCCATTTCCAACGACAGCTCGCCCCAGAATGCCGGCCTGCGCAACTGGATGCAGAGCCAACCGCGAGTGGCGACTTTCATTTCCAATGAGGCCGTGTCCCAGGCCGGCACCAACTCGAATTCAAACGCCGCCGGGTCCAATGCGGGAGGCAGCAATGCTGCCGCCATCGTGGGAGCCCCTGGAACTAACGGCGTCTCCGTTTCCGGCGACACCAAAGCTTTGGCGAATCTCGCGACCCCGGCCCCTTTATCCGCGCCGGTCGCCGACCAACTGCTGCATTTGATCGAATCCCGCGTCGCCGGCACTCCCCTCGAAGGCGTGCCCACCGAAGGCATCTTGAGCTTCGCGCAAAACAACGCGGCTCTCCCCGCCCAGCAATTCGAAGACCTCTTGCGCCTGCGCATTCTCGCCGACGCCCTGCCCTTGACCGGCTTTACCGGCAATCTTTTCGGCAGCGCCTCGACCGTCGCGGGAGTCCTGGCCGCGGATATCCGAAGAACCCTCGCTCGCGAAGGCGGTACCGCCGCCATCTCCGGCGAGGTCCTCCGGCCTTCGACGCTCGCCGCCTCGGTGACCTCCGACGGAGCGCCGATTCCCTTCACGGCTCCGACCGTGACGACGGCCGCCGCAACGGTTCCCAGCGAAGCGCTTTCAGGCTCTTTCGCCGGCATGGGTTCGAACTTCCTTCCCGGCGGCATCATTCCCTTTTTCGTCCCCGCGCTTTTGACCAGCCTCTCCGGGATGCAGGGACTTTCCGCGCAGCCGAACAATCTCGGACCCACTCCGCTCGCGACCCTCGCGATGGGGCTGGCCGGAAATTCGACTTACCATGTCGAAGGGCCCACGACGGTGGACGAAGACGGCCATCAGAGCTTCGGCGGCGGATCCCAGGGACATTCCGGTCAGGGCGACGACGGCGAGCACCGCGACGAACGCCACGAAGCGCCGGACTCCTATCTCGCCTAAGCTTTTCCCATTGACCCTGACCTCGCGGCACCGCTAGTTCTTTCGCCTATGGAGCCACAGGCGATTATTGTTAAGGGTGCCCGCCAGCATAATCTCAAGAACATCGACGTCCAAATTCCGCGAAATAAGCTGGTGGTAATCACGGGCCTTTCCGGCTCGGGCAAGTCCTCCTTGGCCTTCGACACCCTCTACGCCGAGGGACAACGCCGCTACGTCGAGTCGCTCTCGGCCTATGCCCGGCAATTCCTCGAGCAGATGGGGAAGCCGGATGTCGACACCATCGAGGGACTTTCGCCCGCCATCTCCATCGAGCAAAAAACCATCAGCCATAACCCCCGTTCCACCGTCGGCACCGTCACCGAGATCTATGATTATTTTCGCCTGCTCTTCGCCCGGGTCGGAACTCCCACCTGCTACAAATGCGGGAAGGAAATCCGCGCCCAAACCGTCACGCAGATGGTCGACCATTTATTGAAATTGCCGGAAGGCACGAAGATGCACCTCCTGGCGCCGCTGATCCGCGGCCGCAAGGGAGAATATGGCCAGATGTTGCAGGGCCTACGCGGCAAGGGCTTCGTCCGCGTCAAAATCGACGGCGAGACCTACCTGCTCGAGGAAGTCCCCACTCTCGACAAAAAGAAGAAGCACGACATCGACCTCTTCGTCGACCGCTTGGTGGTGAATCCTGGCGTCAAGGCGCGGCTGGCGGATTCTCTCGAGACGGCGTTGAAATTCGGCGAGGGCATCGCCAAAGTGGAATTCCTGCCCGAAGGCGCCAAACCGGCCGCCGCGCCGCTGCTGTTCAGCGAAAAATTCGCCTGCATCGATTGCGGCATCAGCTTCGCTGAAATTTCGCCGCGCCTCTTCAGCTTCAACAATCCCTTCGGAGCCTGCGAAGAGTGCAAGGGCCTGGGTAGCAAGATGTTTTTCGACCCGACGCTGGTCGTCCCCAATCCGCACCTGACGCTGGCCGAAGGGGCCATCGCGCCCTGGTATTCGAAGACTTCCAATTATTACCCGAACATCGTTCAGGCCGTGGCGCAACATTTCAAGTTCCGCACCGACGTGCCCTACGAAAAGCTCGCGAAAAAGCACCAAGACCTGCTGCTGAACGGCGCGGGGGACGAAGAGGTGCGTTTCACCTACGAGCGCCACGGCCGCAAGCAGCACTACGACGCCGCCTTCGAGGGCGTGCTCGCCAATCTCAAGCGCCGCTACAGCGAAACCGACAGCGATTGGATGCGCCAAGAGCTGGAAAAATACATGGCCTTCCAGGATTGCGAGCTCTGCGGCGGCAGCCGGCTAAAAAAGGAAGCCACGGCGGTCAAGATCAACGGCAAAGCCATCCATGAGATCACCTCGCTTTCGGTGAAACAATGCCTCGAGGCCCTGTCGAAGATGAAGCTAGGCAAGAAAGAGACGCAGATCGCCGAGCGAATCTTGAAGGAGCTGCACGAACGCCTCACCTTCCTCCACAATGTCGGTCTCGATTATCTCTCGCTGGACCGGCGCAGCGGAACGCTGTCGGGCGGCGAAGGCCAAAGAATTCGGCTCGCCACGCAGATTGGATCTTCCTTGGTAGGCGTCCTCTACATCCTCGATGAGCCCAGCATCGGGCTCCACCAACGCGACAATTCCAAGCTACTAGAAACGCTAAAGCGCCTGCGCGACCTAGGTAACACTGTCCTTGTCGTCGAGCATGACGAAGAAACCATCCTCGAATCCGACTACATCATCGATATGGGTCCCGGCGCCGGGGTCGAGGGCGGACACGTCGTCGCGAAGGGCACGCCCGCCCAGATCCTCGCGGATCCGGCTTCGGTGACGGGTGAATTCCTTTCGGGGAAAAAATCCATCCCTCTCCCGGAACAACGCCGAAAGGGCAACGGCGAAAAATTGACCATCGCCGGCTGCACCGAAAATAACTTAAAAGACCTGAGCATCGACATCCCGCTTGGCACGATGACCTGCATCACCGGCGTCTCGGGTTCGGGAAAATCCACCCTCGTCAACGACACGCTCTACAAGGCCATGGCGCAAAAGCTGAACCAGAGCCGCGAGGTGCCTGGAAAATTCCGCGAGCTCAAGGGCCTCAACCACATCGACAAAGTCATCAACATCGACCAGACGCCGATTGGACGCACGCCTCGTTCCAACCCCGCGACTTACACGGGACTCTTCACCTTGATTCGCGACCTCTTCGCCGAACTGAACGAGTCGAAGCTGCGCGGCTACAAGCCCGGGCGCTTCTCCTTCAACGTCAAGGGCGGCCGCTGCGAGGCCTGCGAAGGCGACGGCATGATCAAGATCGAGATGCATTTCCTTCCCGACATCTACGTCGAGTGCGAGGAGTGCAAGGGACGCCGCTACAACCGAGAAACCCTGGAAGTGCAGTACAAGGGCGAATCCATCGCGGACGTGCTGAAGATGAGCGCGACACGAGGCATGGAATTTTTCGAGAACATCCCGACGATCAAGCGCAAGCTGAAGACTTTGGTAGACGTCGGTTTGGGCTACATCGAACTCGGTCAATCCGCGACGACGCTCTCGGGCGGCGAAGCCCAGCGCATCAAGCTTTCCCGCGAACTCAGCAAAGTTTCCACCGGGCGCACCTTCTACATCCTCGACGAACCGACCACCGGCCTGCACTTCGCCGATATCCACTGCCTGCTCGAAGTCTTGCAACGGTTGGTGGAAGCGGGCAACACCGTCCTCGTCATCGAGCACAACCTCGACGTCATCAAGACAGCCGACCATATCATCGATTTGGGACCGGAAGGCGGGGACGAAGGCGGGACCATCCTCGCATTGGGCACTCCCGAGGCCGTGGCCGCCAATTCTCAAAAAGAACTCCCGTAAAAGCCGAGCCGCAAGCTAGATTGCCCGCAAGACTTGCTTTTGAAGAAGAGCCGATCTAGGCCCGTTCAAAGGGGTAATTCATGAAAAATCGCCTCCTCTCGCGCTCTATCCTCGCATTGATCTTTTTCAGTAGTTTCCCTGCCGGTTGCTCTTCCGGAGGGGCTTCGGGATCCCAAAATTCGAATATCCCGGGAAATAACCCCGCGAATGGCGGCGGCAGCCTCGCCTCTTGCGCCATTTTCCCGTCCGATAATCCCTGGAATCGGGACATCTCCCAGGACCCCGTCGACCCGAATTCGGATGCCTATATCGCCCACATGAACGGAGCATCGACGAACCTCCACCCTGACTTCGGAAGCAATCCTAGCTACGGCATCCCCTACACGACCGTGAAGAGCGATCAGGCCAAGGTCCCCGTCAGCTTTGATCAGGCCGACGAAAGCGATCCCGGACCCTACCCCATTCCGAACAATGCCCCGGTGGAAGCCGGAAGCGATGCCCATGTCTTGGTGGTCGACACGGACAACTGCATTTTGTACGAAACCTACTCCTCGGAATTCGTTGGACCAGGATGGCAGGCTTATTCCGGAGCGATTTTTGATTTAAATTCCAATCAGTTGCGTCCAGACAGCTGGACTTCCGCCGATGCGGCGGGCCTGCCGATTTTGCCCGGATTGGTGCGTTACGACGAGGCTGTTACTCAAGGTGAAATCCGCCACGCGCTGCGTTTTACCGTGGAATCCACCCAACAAGCCTATATTCATCCCGCCACCCATGAAGCCGGAGACACCCCCTCGACAAATGCCCCACCCATGGGGCTCCGAGTCCGACTGAAGGCGAATTATGACGTCTCGGGCTTCACCGGAGTCTCCCGGGTCGTCTTGGAAGCCCTCAAGAAGTACGGCATGTTCGTCGCCGATAATGGGGGAGATTGGTATATCTCTGGGTCTACGGATACCCGTTGGAACGACGACGACCTCGAACAACTCAAGTCCGTCCCCTCCAGCCCGTACTCGGTGGACGATGCCCAATTGCAAGAACTGGCTGCGGCATACGGCGCGGTCCTCTCCGCCAAGGTCATCAAAGACAAGTTCTCGGGCCAATCCAAAGGCTTTGGATTCGTCGAGATGGAGAATGACGATGAGGCCGATGCGGCCATCAACGGACTGAACGGCAAAGATGTCGGCGGCCGTACCATGAAGGTCAACGAAGCGCGTCCGATGACCCCCCGTAGCGGTGGCGGTGGTGGTGGATTCGGCGGCGGCGGAGGCGGTGGCGGTGGTCGTCGCTTCGGCGGTGGCGGAGGCGGCGGTGGTGGTGGCGGCGGTGGTCGCGACCGTCGCGGCGGTGGCGGAGGCGGCGGAGGCCGCTGGTAAGCCCAAAAGTATTATTCCCAAACCCGTCGAAGCAGCTGCTTCGGCGGGTTTTTTTATGTCCGGTACCCTCCTGTAAAAACTAACGACGCGCTCAATATTTTCCCTTGCCTCGGGGGAGTGGTTTTGTGGATAAGGAACCCGCCTGAAATTCCGGCGAATTCCGCATTTGAAGGGCTTTTGGCCCGCCTCGGTCGATGTCGACCGTGCAGCCACCGATAGAGGAAATTGGATATGAGAATCTTGATCACAGGCGCCAGCGGCTTGGTCGGCTCGTCCTTAAGCGAACGCCTGCGCGCCCAGGGACATCAAATCAGCCGCCTCGTCCGCCATTCTTCGAATTCCTCCCGAGGCGAGGCCTATTGGAATCCCGAGGGCGGCAGCGTCGACAAGACCGGCATCGACGTCCTAAATCCGGAAATCGTCGTTCACCTAGCCGGAGAAAATATTGCCGGAGGCCGCTGGAACGCCGAGCGCAAGCGCAAGATCCGCGACAGCCGCGTCAACGGAACCCGGGCCCTAGCCGATACCCTCGCCCATCTCGAAAATCGCCCCAAAGCCTTTATCTGCGCTTCCGCCGTCGGTTATTTCGGCTCGCGAGGCGACGAAGTCCTAACGGAAGACAGCGCGCCGGGCGACGGCTTCCTAGCGGAGGTCTGCCAAGAATGGGAGGCCGCCTCCGAACTCGCTTCCAAGGCAGGCATTCGCACCGCCAACCTGCGATTCGGCGTGATCCTCAGCCGCGAAGGCGGCGCACTCAAAAAAATGCTGCTCCCCTTCAAGCTGGGATTGGGCGGCGTCATCGGCAACGGCAAGCAATACATGAGCTGGATCACCCTGGACGACGTCGTGGGCGCCCTTGAGTTCGCCATTCAAAACGAATCCCTCAAAGGACCGGTCAATACGGTCGCTCCCAATCCCGTGACCAATAAAGAATTCACCAAGACCTTGGGCCGCGTCTTATGGCGTCCCACCTGCTTTCCGCTTCCTGCCTCCACGGCGCGCATGTTGATCGGCGAGATGGCCGACGAACTGTTGCTCGCGAGCATCCGGGTCAAGCCGGCGAAATTGGAAAAGGCCGGGTATAAATTCCAGTATCCGGACCTGAAAGAAGCTCTGAAGCACGTTCTCAAGTGAGCGCGCCTGAAATCAATCCCATCGAAGCCACCTACCGCCGGCTAAAAGCCGCCGGGAAGGACCTCCTCAAGCTTTACTCCGGCAATCCCAATGAACAGGGCATTCATTTTCCGGGGGAAATTCTCCAAGCCTCTTACTCGCGATACTTCGAAAAGCAGGATTATTTTCCTCACCCGAAAGGGTTGAAAGTCGCACGCCAAGCCATCTCCGACTATTACGCGGGGCAAAAAGCCGAAGTCGATCCGGAAAATATTCTTCTCACCTCGGGAACCAGCGAGTCTTTTTTCTATCTATTTTCCCTGCTGACCCAAGCGGGCGACAATGTCTTGGTGCCCAAGCCGGCCTACCCTCTCTTCGATTCCATCGCCGAATTGGCCAAGATCGAACTGCGGCACTATGCCCTTCGGGAAGACCTGGCATGGAGCATCGACTTCGCCGACCTCGAAGCGAAGAGAGATTCCCGCAGTCGTGCCGTGCTCTTGGTCTCGCCCAACAACCCCACGGGAGCCGTTTCCGACCTCGAGGAAATTTCGACCTTGGTCGATTGGGCCAATTCGCACGATTTGCCGCTCATCTGCGATGAAGTTTTTTCGGAGTTTTTTTTCGGCGAGGGCGCCTTCCCGCGACCGATGGCGCTGACCAAACCCAAGCTCTGCTTCACGCTGAACGGCCTCTCCAAGATGCTCGCCCTGCCCGGCCTCAAGCTCAGCTGGATCGCCGTAACGGGATAATGTTCGAGAGTCGCTCCGGCGATAGACCGGCTTGAGACGAAGGCCGACAATTTCCTTTCTTGCCATATTCCCATTCAGGAAGCCCTGCCTTCGCTGTTCTCCCAAGGAAAGGCTTTCTTGGCGGACTACCGGCGCGAGGTGCAACGCCGCCGCGACTTGGCCGTGGGGCTTTTACGCGAGGAAAAGGCCCTGCATTTCCACGCTCCTCAAGGAGGCTTTTATCTCACCCTGGCGGTGGACCCGAAAATCCGTCTCGACGAGGAAGAATTCGTCATTCGGCTGATGGAAGAGGAAGGCGTCTTCGTTCATCCAGGATATTTCTATGACGACGAATCAGGAACCCATCTCGTCATCTCCTTCTTGACTCAGCAAGGGGATTTGAAAGAAGGCGTGGGACGATTGAGAAAGTTCCTCCATTCCGTTCAGTATTAAACTCGTATTGACGCCCCACCCTAAATTGCCTAGTCCTTAAAAAGGAGATCCATCCATGGAGCCCTTTGCCTCCCCACCCCCGAAAGTCACGCTCGAGGCCGTCATTCGCGACCCCTACGACCTCGCCGTGGCCACGGCGAGGACCTGTTATTCCGCAAAAGGCGTGATCCGGGTTCCCGACGTCAACAAGGACGAAAAATCCCGCGCGCTCCGCGACAAAATTGCCCAAACCACCCGCGACGCGGGCCACCTCACCACGCGGCAGCACGCGCACTTCGTCTTTTCGATGGAAAACGTCTCCCGGCAATTTCTCTGGTCTTTCCTGCACTCCCACCCCTTCTACAACAGCGAGCAGGTCTCGCAGCGCTACGTGAAGGTCTCCAAGGGCCATTACACCGTGCCGCCCATGGACGAGGGACAGAAGCGGGTCTACGAAGAAATCATCGCGGCCCAGATGGCCGACTATGAAACTTTGATCGAGATCCTTTTGCCGAAGGTGAAGGAAGAATACTTCCAAATTTTCCCGGTGCGACGAAAATACCTCGATCGCTACGAACCGGTGCTGAAGAAGAAATCCTACGAGGTCGCCCGTTACGTTTTGCCGGTGGCTACCCATGCCTATCTATACCACACGGTCAGCGCACTCACCCTGATGCGATACCATCGGCTCATGGACTGCTACGACGTCCCTTGGGAACAACGTCTGGTGGTCGAGCAGATGATTGAAGCCGTGAAAGCGCTAGATCCCGAATTCCAACGCGAGCTCTCCGATCCGGTGAGACCCGAGGAAACCCCCGAATATCGCTGGCTGCAGGCCTTCCAAGAAAAGACCTCGGTCCACGAGGATTATTTGCGGGAATTCGACGCCTCCCTCGAGGGACGCTATGCGGTGCTAACGGACTACAAGGCTCACGCCCCTCAAACCCTGGCCAACTCGGTGCGCTCGGTACTGGGCATCACACGCTCTCAGCTCTCCGACGAGCACGCCATCGACGCCGTCCTTGATCCCGCGCAGAATCGTTTCTTGGCGGACACGTTGAACGTCAATACTCTCTCGAAACTCTCGCGGACCCTGTTTCACGTGCATTATACTTTCCGGAAAAAGATCAGCCACACTGCCGATTCCCAGGATCAGCGCCATCGCATGACGCCGGCCTCGCGTCCCATGCTTGAGGCGCATTACACGGGCAAGCCCGATTATATTGTCCCGCTGATGATCCGGGACAATGAAGAGGCCCTCGAAGTCTATCGCCGCTCGATGGAAAATACTTTTTCCGGAATCAACCGACTGATCGACATGGGTTTGAAAAAGGAATTCGCGCTCTATCTCCTACCCAACTCTTTTCCCATTCGTTTCGAAGAATCGGGCGACCTGTTGAACCTGCATCACAAATGGCATACCCGCGCCTGTTACACCGCTCAGGAAGAGATCTTCTACGCGACGATGGACGAATTGATCGCGGTGAAAGCGGTACACCCCACTCTCGTGCGTCATATTCTTGCGCCTTGCTACATCCGAAAACACGCGGGCGTGAAGCCGATCTGTCCGGAGGGGGAGCGTTTCTGCGGCGTGAAAGTCTGGGAAAAAGAAATCGAAGATTACCAGCGCGTCATTTAATAATGACGCTCCCCAAAATCCCAAAATATTATAGTCCTTTTTCTAATTTTGGCTGGTCCATGGAGGTCACGGCAATGTCTGAGCCCTCCAAAAAATCGCCCGAGTCGATGAGGGAAGCCTTTGATCGAATATCTTGGCGATGTAATGAATGGCGAGTTTTGCCGGGACCGGAATGGACCAGCCAAAATTAGAAAAAGATCCACGTCACGAGAGCATAAAGCGGCCCTAGGATGACGGCAGCATAACCGATGTAGGCAAAGAAGTTAGGCGTCTTGAAGTGGGCCTCGTCGGCGATGGCCTTGACCATGAAATTAGGTCCATTGCCGATGTAAGAATTGGCGCCCATCAAGACGGCGCCTGCCGATATCGCCAGCAAAAGCGGCTCGGGAACTCCTGCGACGGTGGCGGTTCCACCGGGCATTCCATGGGCAATGGAAAAAAAGGTCAAATAAGTGGGCGCGTTATCGAGAAAGGAAGAAAGGCCACCTGTCACCCAAAAAAATTGCGCTGGATGCTGGAGCCCGAATTCGCGGCCATGCTCTGCAAGCAGTATGAGCGCAGGACACATGGTGATAAAAATTCCCGCGAACAGAACCGCGACCTCGATGATAGGGTAGAAAGTAAAACTATTCTCAACCCGCAAGAGGCGAGGTGTCAAAAACCAAGAACCCAGGGCCATGAAGGCCATCCCCATTTCTCGCCACGGTGCCGGCAAAAAGACCGAGGCAATGATTCCCCCCAAAAGCCAGAAGTTGACCTTGTCCGAGGTCCGCAAAGAACCGCCTCCAGGAATATCCTCGAGACTTTCGGGGTGGACTTCCTTGGCGTAGGACCTGCGGTCCCAGAGATAAAAAATGAAGAGCAAGAAACCGACCATGAATGCCCAAATGGGAAATAACCGCAGGGTCCAGATAAACGGCACCCCACGAAGAAAACCCAGGAACAACGGGGGATCTCCTAGCGGCGTCAAGAGGCCCCCGGCATTGCTCACCAAGAAAATAAAAAAAATCGGGATATGAAAAACATGTTGTCGC
>JAIOPF010000284.1 GCA_021414045.1 Deltaproteobacteria bacterium
CTCGAGCTCGGCGGCAAATCGCCCAACATCGTCTTTCCGGACGCCGAGATGCAGAATGCGGTGAGCGGCGCCCTCAACGCGATTTTCTACAATGGCGGCGAATGCTGTATCGCGGGTTCGCGACTCTTGCTGCACGCCGACATCTACGACGAATTCGTCGAACAGCTGGTCGAGCGCGCCCGCAAGATCAAGGTCGGCCCTCCCCTGGATTGGGATTCGCGCATGGGTCCGATGATCACGCCGCAACACAAGAAGCAGGTCTTGTCCTTTATCGATTGGGGCAAGAAAAACGGATTGAAGCTGCTCTGCGGCGGAGGCGAACCGAAAGATCCCGCACTAGCGCAGGGCAACTACGTCGAACCGACCATCTTCGCGGCCGACTCCAACGACCTCAAGCTCTGCCAAGAGGAGATCTTCGGGCCGGTGCTCACCGTCCTCAAGTTCCACGACGAAGAAGAAGCCCTGCGCATCGCCAACGAAACGATCTACGGCCTTGCCGCGGCCGTCTGGACCAAGGACATCAAACGCGCCTTCCGGGTCGCGAAAAAAATCAAGGCCGGCCAGGTCTGGATCAATCAATATATGTTGGTGACTCCCTTCGCCCCCCACGGCGGTTTCAAGCAGAGCGGTTACGGGAAGGACCTGTCGAAATATTGCCTGGAAGAATACACGCAGATCAAGAATCTCTATGTCGACCTTTCGGACGACGAGTTTTTAAGTCTCTACGAATAAATAAGTTAGATTATTCCGCCGAAGCGAGTTCGGTGCTGCTGACTTCCCGAACTTCCATTTTCGCCTGGCCGCTGCGATAGACTCCGAGCTTTTTCGCGGCTGCGTAGGAAAGATCCAGGATTCTCCATTTCATGAAGGGACCTCGGTCGTTCACCCTCACGACGGCTTTCTCGCCGCTGTCGACGTTTTTCAACTCCAGCAAGGTTCCGAAAGGCAAGTCCCGCGAGGCGCAGGTCATGTCGTGCATGTTGTAGCGTTCCCCGCTGGCGGTGCGATGACCGTGGAAGCCGGGGCCGTACCAAGAGACCATCCCCACCGCGAGAGGTTCCTTCTCGAGAGAGAGATCCAGCTCCGCGGGGGGCGGCGCTTCGACCTCTTCGATCTTGAAATGCGAGCGAACTTCTTTTTTGATTTTTGCCTCCGCCGTCGGGACGGGCCCAAGGACGCAAAGCAGGATCAGGGGTAGAAGGGTTCGTCGAAACATCCGGGAGGCCTAGCCATTTTGGCCAGGGTCGTCAACCCGGTCGGGAAAGCGGGCGGGATCATTGACTTTTCCTAGAGCCTTCCCTAACGTAGTCCCATGTCCAAAACGAAAACCTCCGTACCGACCACCCGCCTCATGATCGCCGCCTCCGAGACCGACGCGAACCTTTTTTGGGCGACCAAATTCCTCGCGCCCGATCCGGTGATCTTCATCGAGCACCGCAAGAAGCGTTACCTCATCCTCAACGACCTCGAAGTGGATCGCGGCAAGAAGGAAGCGGACGTCGACAAGGTCCTCAGCTATTCCGAAGTCGAAAAAAAACTCCTGGGCAAGAACGGCAAACGGCCGCAAATGAGCGACGTCATCGGAAAAGTCCTGAACGACCTCGGCGCAAAAGAAATCACGGTGCCCGCGACCTTTCCGCTCTCCTTCGCGATCAACTTGCAAAAGCGAAAATTCAAGACGGTCCCCAAGGCCGATCCTTTTTATGAAGAGCGCGTCTTAAAAACCGCTCAAGAGAAGGCCGCCATCAAATCGGCGCTACGCCATACCTCCGATGCCATCCAAGCCGCCTACAGCATGCTTGGCGAATCCAAGATCAAGGGAAATCGCATCTACCATGGCGGCGAAGTCCTCACCAGCGAGAGGCTACGCCAAACCATCAACATGCACCTGATGTCCAAAAACTGCCTCGGCAAACACACCATCGTCGCCGGAGGCAACCAGGCGGTGGATCCTCACTGCGAAGGCTACGGCCCGCTCAAGCCGGGCGAGACCATCGTCATGGACGTCTTTCCGCGCTCGATGGACAGCCAATACTTCGCCGACATGACCCGCACCGTGGTCAAGGGCAAGGCGAACGAAAAGATCAAGAAGATGTGGCACACGGTAAAGGAAGCCCAGGAAGGCGGGATCAAGCGGATCCGCGCCGGGGTCAACGGACAGGATGTCCATCAATGGATACACGAATATTTTGAGGCACGAGGATATCACACCGGCAGAGTAGATGGGCGGATGCAGGGCTTCTTCCACGGAACCGGACACGGGTTGGGGCTGGATATCCATGAGGCCCCTCGCGTTTCGAAAGTCGGGGAGATCCTCAAGGCCGGCACGGTAGTCACCGTCGAGCCCGGGCTCTATTATCAAGGGATCGGCGGTGTGAGGATCGAGGACGTGGTCTACGTCAAGAAGGACTGCTGCGAAGTGCTCTCGAAATGCCCCAAGATCCTCGAGATTGCTTGAAGCCTCAGCCTAACTCCCATCCCTGACTTACAGATCCTTGAGAATCTCTTCCTTTTTCTTCTCGTAATCTTTGTCGGTGATCAAACCCTTGTCCTTGAGGGATTTCAGCTCGGTTAAGCGAGCCTGGGCATCACCTTGGTCCTTCGCCGAAACCACCGGCTTCGCCGGTGCGGCGGTCGTCGTGACCGAAGTCGCGCTGGAAGAGGAAGCATCGCTGGCTTTCGCGGTTTTTTTGCCCTTCTTCGCTTCCTTCTCGGCCACGGCCTCCTCGCGTAATTTCTCGTCTTGGTCATCGATCGCATTGGCGATTTGCGGCCAATTGGCGGTCAGATCGACGATCAGCTCCTCGGTGGTATCGAGGGAGAACTTTTGGCCCTGCTGCGGTTCGATGGTGATGCCGATGCCGCGGGCATCGTCGATCAAGCGCTGCCCGATCGTCTTGGCCTGATAATCGCCCTGAAGCTTAGCTTCGACCTTGATGAAATCGATATGCAGTTCGTTGCCGATGATCCACATGCGGACGACGGTGAGTTTGTCATTGCGCAATACCACATAGGGGCGCTTCTGCACCACCGACCAGACGACGGCCTGGTCGGGCTTGACCTTGGCGAAGGCATCGACGAGATAAGTCGCGAACTTGTCGATGTATTCCATCTCGAATATGTCGCGGTTCTTGGATTCCTTGAGGAGGATCAGCTTCTTGCTGTACTTCAGGCTGCGCAGGATGGCCTTAAGGGTGTCTTCGTCGAAGGTGTAAGGCTGATTGAGATTGACTTCGGGGCCCTTCGGCTTGAATTTCTCGACCTTGACGAAGTTGGCGGCGTTGTTGGGTTGCTCATAGATCGTATTGCTGGCCGAGGCCAAGACCGGCAAGACGAGAACCGTGAGAGACAGAATCCATAGCAATTTTTTCATGGCAACTCCAACGCGGGCGTGGGGAATTTAGGTTTCGGGTCTGATATATAAAAAGGCTGGGTAGGTCAACATTCTCAAAATTTTGTTGCCTAAGCGAGGGCCTTTCCCCAAGATAGGCCGATGCAACGCAGGCTATGGCTGCTACTTCCTTCAGGTTTTCTCTTCGTGACGGCGGTTGGGATCGCGCTTCAGCCCAACCCCGCCGGCCTGGGAACGCACCGCGCCCTGGGGCTTCCCCAGTGCCTGTTTTTGCAATGGACGGGGTTGCCCTGTCCCAGTTGCGGACTGACGACGAGTTTCACCCACCTGCTGCACGGCCATCTGGGGGCCGCTTTCGCCGCGCATCCGCTGGGTCCCCTGCTCTTCGTCGCCTTTGCGGCGGGCGCCATTTTATCGATGGCGGAGTTTTTGGATTTTCAAACCCCGCTGAGCCGTTTTCTGCGTGGCCACGGGATCACGTGGGCTTACGGCGCCCTGGCCTTGTTTCTCGCAGCCTGGATTTTTCGACTACTTTTGATCTGGCGACATGCCGGATGAACGACAAACCGAAAAGGACGAACTCATGACGCCTCCCCCTAGCAACCCTCTACCCCCGACTAGCCCCGTGACTCCCACGCCCGCCGTCGGAGCTCCCGCGCAAAACAACACCAAGGCGACCATCGCCCTGGTCTTGGGAATCCTCAGCCTCGTCTGCTGCGGCTTTTTCGCCGGAATTCCCGCCCTCATCCTCGGCCGCTCCGAATGCAAGGCCATCGATGAAGGCAGGTCGCCCGAGAGCAACCGCACCATCGCGAAGTTGGGCTGGATCCTAGGACTTGTCGGCACCATCTTAAGCGTGCTCGGCGCCTTGATCTATGTCGGCATCATCGCGATGGCCATCATGCAAAGCGGGGCGATGAAGCCCAGCACTTTCTAATTCCGCGAAGTCCATTATGGGTCTCAAGATCGTCGCCGGATCCGCCAAGGGCCGCAAATTACGCGGGCCGAAAACCAAGGGCATCCGTCCGGCGGCGGCGCGAGTCCGCGAATCGCTTTTTCAGATCCTGGGAAACCTCGAGGGGCTGCGCGTATTGGACCTGTTCGCCGGCACGGGCAGCATGGGCCTCGAGGCTCTCTCGCGTGGCGCCGATTCGGTGGTCTTCGTCGATCCCAACCAAGCCGCGGTCTCCCTGCTGTTCCACAACCTCGGGGTCACGAAGTTCCTTGACCGGGCCCATGTGCTCAAGAAAAAGGCGAACCTCGCCATCGAGTTCCTCCATAAAAAGGGCGACCGTTACGACCTGATCTTCCTCGATCCGCCCTATGACCGAGGTTTCGTCGACGGCACCCTGAAGCAGCTGCATCGGTTCCCGCTCCTGAATGAGGACGGTCTCCTGCTCTGCGAGCATTCCCCCCGGGAAATCCCCTCTTTTTTGAGTGGACTGGAAGTCTCCGATGAACGTAAGTACGGGCAAACGACCGTCACCTTCCTGAAGCCTCGGGCAATGGGCGGCTCCTCCAAGGAATAAGCCTATGCGCAGCAAAATCGCGATCTATCCGGGATCTTTCGACCCGCCGACCTACGGCCACATGAACATCGTCGAGCGGGGCCTGGGGATCTTCCAGAAAATCATCATCGCGGTCGCGCGCAACACGTCCAAAAAATCGCTTTTCACCCCGGAAGAACGGGTGGAGTTGCTGAGAAAACTGTTCAAGGGCAGGCGCGACGTCGAGGTGGATTACTTCGAGGGCCTATTGGTCGGCTATGCGCTCAAGAAAAAGTCCAACGTCATTCTCCGCGGCTTGCGCACCGTCGCGGATTATGAGTACGAATTGCAGATGTCTTTCGCGAACAAGAACCTGTCGCCGAACATCGAGACGATCTTCATGATGACCGAGAGCCGGTATTCGCACATTAGCTCGACGATCATCAAAGAAATCGCCTTTTTCGGCGGTTCGGTGAAAAACATGGTCCACCCCCTGGTCGAAAAGACCATCAAGGCGAAATTGAAGGAGAGAGCGAAGTAATATGGTAAAACTCGCCCAACGCATCCAAAAAGTGAAACCCTCCCCCACCCTGGCCATCGACACCAAGGCCAAGGCCATGAAAGCGGAAGGCATCGACGTCGTCGGTTTCGGCGCCGGCGAACCCGATTTCGACACGCCCGAGCACATCAAGCAGGCCGCGATCGACGCTCTGCACGCGGGCAAGACCAAGTACACCCCGGTCGGCGGCGTCAACGAGCTCAAGGACGCCATCCTCGCCAAACTCAAGCGCGACAACGGGCTGACCTATACTCGCGACGAGATCCTGGTCAGCTGCGGCGGCAAGCATTCGCTCTACAACATCGCCCAGGTCCTGCTCGAAGCGGGCGACGAGGTGATCATTCCCGCGCCTTATTGGGTGAGTTATCCCGATCAAGTGCTGCTCAACGACGCCAAGCCCGTGGTCGTCGAAACCAAGGAAGAGAACGGATTCAAGATCACGCCGCAAGAGCTCGAGAAGGCGATCACGTCCAACACCAAGGCCTTCGTGCTGAACAGCCCCTCCAATCCGACGGGCGGCGCCTACACGAGATCCGAACTCGAGGCCATCGCCGAAGTATTGGTGCGCAAGAACGTCGTCTGCATCTCCGACGAGATCTACGAAAAGATCGTCTACGACGGCTTCGAATTCGTCTCCATCGCCTCGCTGAACGACAAGATCAAGGCCCTGACCATCACCGTCAACGGCGCCAGCAAAGTCTACTCGATGACGGGTTGGCGCATGGGCTATGCGGCGGGCCCCAAGGAAATCATCGGCGCCATGACCAAGCTGCAGGGCCAAGTCACGACCAACATCAACAGCATGACCCAATGGGCCGTCGTCGCCGCGCTCAATCAATCGCAAGATTTTCTGAAGGATTGGGTGAAGGAATTCCAGCGCCGCCGCGATTACATCGTGAAACGCTTCAACGGCATGCCGGGCATCACCTGTTATAACCCGCAGGGCGCCTTCTACGTCTTTCCGAACATCTCCAGCTATCTGGGAAAATCCGCGGGCGGAAAGAAGATCGAGACCGACTCGGCCTTCTGCGAATACCTGCTCGAGAAGCACCTGGTGGCCTGCGTCGCCGGCAGCGGCTTCGGCGCCCCCGGCTACATGCGTCTGTCTTATGCGACGAGCATGGCGAACATCGAGAAGGGCCTCGACCGTATCGAGAAAGCCCTCAAGGATTTCGCTTAAGCGACCGTCACCTGCTTCGACAGATAGACGTCCTGAATCGCGTTCAGCAACTCCACGCCCTCTTTCATCGGCTTCTGGAAGGCCTTGCGGCCCGAGATCAGCCCCATGCCGCCGGCTCGCTTATTGATGACCGCCGTGCGCACGGCCTGGGCCAAGTCGCCCGCTCCGCTGGAAGCGCCGCCCGAATTGATCAGGCCCGCGCGGCCCATGAAGCAATTCAAGACTTGGTAGCGTGTAAGATCGATGGGATGGTCGGTGGAAAGCTCGCTATAGACCTTCTTGTGGGTCTTGCCAAAGTTGAGGGCATCGAAACCACCGTTGTTCTCCGGCAGCTTCTGTTTCACGATGTCGGCCTCGATGGTCGCGGCCAAGTGGTTGGCCTGGCCGGTGAGATCGGCGGCGACGTGGTAATCCTTTTCCTTGGTCTTGAATCCCGAACTTCGCAGGTAGGCCCAGAGGACGGTGACCATTCCCAGTTCGTGAGCGCGCTTGAAGGCCTGGCTGATTTCCCAAATCTGACGGCGGCTCTCCGGTGAACCGAAGTAGACCGTCGCGCCAATACCCACAGCACCCATGTCGAAGGCTTGTTCGACTTGGGCGAAGAGGCTCTGGTCGTAGGTATTGGGATAGCTCAAGAATTCGTTGTGGTTGATCTTGAGCAGGAAGGGAATCTTGTGGGCATACTTCCTAGCCACCGAACCCAGCACCCCGAGGGTGGAAGCCACGGCGTTGCAACCGCCTTCGATAGCTAATTTCACCAGGTTTTCCGGATCGAAGTAGATGGGGTTCGGAGCGAAGGAAGCGCCGGCCGAGTGCTCGATACCTTGGTCCACCGGCAAAATCGAAAGGTAGCCGGAGCCGCTCAAGCGCCCATGATTGAATAGGGACTGCATGTTGCGGAGCACCGGAATCGAGCGATCCGTCGAGGCAAAGATCCTATCCACGAAATCGGGCCCCGGCAGGTGCAGGCTGTCCTTGGAAACCGTCTTGCATTGATGGCCCAGAAGACCTTCCGCCTCGTCACCTAAAAGTTGCAAAGTCCTATCGCTCATAAATGTTATACTCCCTTTGGCTTAGTCATGAAGCGCTGCGATCTTTTCAAGATGGGAGGAAGTATTCAAAAAGGCTGGCTGCGGTCCATCAAAAAAAAACCCAATCAGTATTTCCCGCAAGTTTGGCAATCCTTGCGAGAACCCTGATTGGGTTAACCCCCTGGCTCCCCGGGCCGATTTTCGGCTTACCCACTCGAGACGAAGGCTCCCCGAAAACGGGCCCTCGTCTCCACCCCTAGATTCCTTAGCCTCCGTCGCTTACCCGGACCCTGGCCTTGCCCTGGGTAAATGCAATGAAGATGCCAAAGGCATCGATGGCATAAATATTTAACTACTTGATTTATCGTTAGTTTTTTAGAGAATGCTAAAAAAATTTCCAATACGGAAAAATCATTTTGATAAGAGCTCTCAAATTGAGAAAGATTGATAAAACCTCTCAAAATCGCAAACAACCCGAAAAGGTGTGGCGCCGATTTCGGGAGCTCCTGCTACGACGTTTAAAAAAATTATATAGATTAAACAAAGAGTTAAACCAAAAATCGAAGCGGGTCACCATTCATGATATTCGAGTGCTATGCCGCCGAACCCAGGGAATGTTGAGCTTATTAAAACATAGTCCCGGGAATTTTCACCTTCAGAGCACTCAAAGAGCTGTCAAAAAAATGACTAAGCTTCTCAGCCCCATTCGGAGCATGGATGTCAGCGACGGTTTAATGCGACAGCGGTTGAAAAAACTTCCCCCACCCATTCAAGAGCGCCTGGAATTTTGCAAAAAGGAATTATGGGAGCTCCGCCGTCAGACTCGAGGCATCCTCAAAAAGAATCGACCTTTCCGTTTTTCCGCCGGAAAGCTGGCCTTACCCACGAGCCCCGCGAAGGCGGAATGGTTTCTGCCCAGGCTCTTGGAACAATTGCATCTCGCCGCCGGCAAAGCCGAAAAATCCTTGATCGCCTACGAGACCAGCCGCGACACCCCCAAACTCCACGAATTCCGCATTCGG